>NZ_JALNUM010000064.1:0-36294 GCF_026540795.1 Methylobacterium sp. GC_Met_2 | reverse complement strand
CCTAACCAAATTGCATAAGAGTAACATATATAGCGCAGCTTTTGGATCGAAAATGGGAGCTGAAGGTGGGACGACGCTTTGTCAGACTTAAATGCGATTTTGTGCAAGGCCCAGGCAAGGCTTACACTTACGCTTTCGATCTCGTCATTGAGGATGAAAAAGTCATTCAGGGATGGAAGTACCTAGGATTTAGCACATTCATAGGAAGCGGTGGTCGAGGGGCCGTCGAAACTTATCCGTTCATACTAGATAATGAGGGAGATATGGATTTTGGATCTTGCTTTGATAAGTCTGAGAGATATCTTTCTACGAATCTAATCTCTAGAATTATAAGAGTCTCGGAAATATTTACGATCGAAGACACCGGTGAAAACGTCTATATCATAAAGGAAATCAATGGAATATGAACAGAATGCGAATTTCGTTGTAATTTTACTTGAGTAGTGGGATTGGATTCGTCTTTCTTGCGGAAGGCGGTCGAAACAAGCCCGGGTTGCTCCACCCCTGGGTTTTGGTTTGGTCGAATTGGGATCCTTCGGGTTGGCTACCTTGCCGACATCGACGTGCCGAAGAATCTCGTGCCGATAGATTTCTCTGCCTAGAGCGCGGCCCAATCAGTTTGAAGCACAAGCGTCGTCCTCGTTGCCGGCAGCTGTGAAGTAGTTGCGGCATTCTTCGGGCGAGAAGCGCGTGAAGGCTTTGTGGATCGCCGCCCAGAGATCGCTGACCGTGCGGGCCGCCGCGCTGCGCAGGAGCGCTTTAAGTTTTGCGAAGGCTTGTTCGATCGGGTTGAACTCAGGGGAGTACGGCGGGAGGTACAAGAGCCGGGCTCCGGCTGCCTCGATCGCCTCGCGCACGCCTGCCACCTTGTGGACGCCGAGGTTGTCCAGGATGAGCGTGTCGCCCGGCCTCCGGGTCGGAACCAGCGTCTCGGCCACGTAGGTTCGGAAGCGCTCGCCCGTCACGAGCCCGTCCAGCAGCGCAACCGCCTCGGGCCCGCTCGTCCTCAGCCCGGCGATGACGGTGGTGGTCTTCCAATGACCAGCGGGCGCCGCGATCCGGCAGCGCTCGCCGCGCAGAGCCCAGCCATAGCGGCGGACCATGCTGGTGTTGGTCGCCGTCTCGTCCAGGAACACGAGACGGTCCGGATCGAGCTCGGGCTGCGCTTCGAACCAAGCCTCACGCGCCGCTCTTACGTCCTCGCGCTCCTGCTCAGCTGCGTGCAGAGCCCCTTTTTGCGCGTGATCCGGTGCCGGGCGAAGAAGCGCGACAGAGAGCTGGTGCTGACCGCGACCCCGCGTTCCTGAAGAGCTTCACGCAACTCGCGCAGGAGGACCTGCGGGCGGGCCTGGTGGGTCTGCCGGATGAGGTCGGCATGAGCCTCGATGTGGCGGGAGCGCTGGTCGCCGCCCAGCGGCTTGGGCGCGACGTGGCCCACGCGCCGCTTCTGCTGCGACCAACGGCTGGCGCTGGCTCGGCTCACGCCGAAGCGCTCGGCGGCTTGCCGGCAGGTCGCCCCCGGACGAAACCGCGGACGCCACGCGCTGGCGCAGATCGACGGACAAGGTTGTCGGCATGGCCTCCTCCTTGCCCCGCCAACCCCCAGCCGCCCAGCGCAGCTTCCGATCGGACGAACCCCGCTCTAGTTCGAGGTCTACTTCGGCGGGCCCGCCGGCCCGCGCTAGATGTTTGGTCCCCACCGGCTATGATCCCGCGCTCGTCGCACAGTCCCCCGCCATCGCGATGTTCGCCTCCTACACGGCGCCCGACCTGGGCGGTCGCGTCCCGGCACCTCACGGCGACGGAGCGCGACCGCCTGTCCGAGGCCGACCTGGTCCTGCGCGAGGGCGACGCCCTCGCGCAGGATATCGCCTCCGAACTGCACAAGCTCGACAACTGTCTGGCAGAGGGCGGGGCAACGGTCCTGATTGAAGACGCGTCCCAAGCCTGACGCAGAGCCCGGGCGGACTCCTCGCCTCGCCGACCTCCCGAGCCAAAGTCGATGCGGTGGGCCATAATGTGCAGCCATGACAATCCATCGAAGTGCCGTCGGAGGTACTTCACGCTGAGGCCGGACGGCTCGACCATTCCCCCGGGGTGCTGGCCTGTCGTCCGCGCTGACTCAGTAGGTGAGCGTCGTCCGGAGGCCGACGACCGTGGCGTTCCTGACACGGCGTCCAAGCTCATCACGCTGGTCGAGGATGTTGCCGCCCATGTGGAAGACGTACTGCACGTTCGGCTGCACCGGAAACCCCGGGCCAAGGACTCCTTGATACGTTGGACCGAAAAGGGCACGAAGCCAAATGTCCAATTTTACGGGCTCTCACGATCCGGCGTGACTTAATCTAACCGGAAGCAGCCGGTCCGCTTCGGAGCCGTCTCACCGCGTAAGCGGCCGGCCTGTTACCGACCACCACCGGGCATTCTAGCACTACTTTGGCAGTCCCATTCAGGGTGTCGGCGTCGCGCTACCTGACGGTAGGCAATGACGCCAGAATGCCCCTCTTTTCTATGACCTTAGGTCGCTGTTGAAGCGGATAATTGTCCGCCTTCTACGCTTTCTTAGGTCTGTACGCCAATCTGCCAAAGTAGTGCTAGCGTCCGGACCCATAAAGGTGGCGCGGACGGCTCGGGTGTGATTCACGGCCCCTGCGGGAGGGGCCAATAGACCATTTCTGGCTGACGGACGAGCAGTTCGCGAAGATCGCACCGCTTCTGCCGAACGACACGCGGGGTAAGGAGCGCGTGGACGACCGACGCGTGATCAGCGGCGTCGTCCATGTCCTGAAGTCCGGCGGGCGTTGGACAGACGCACCGCGCGAGGTCTACGGGCCGAAGAAGACCCTCTACAATCGCTTCGTGCGCTGGGCGGCCAAAGGGGTCTGGGTCGGCTTGTTCGAGACGTTGGACCAGGCCGGCGGACTGCCCTCCCAGGTGCTGATCGATTCCACGGCCGTGAAGGCGCACCGTTGCGCCGCCGGGGGCAAAGGGGGGGAGCAGAGCCAAGCCATTGGCCGCTCGCGAGGCGGGCGCACGACGAAGATCCACGCTCTCACCGATCGCTTCTGCCGCCCGCTCGCCTTCCTGCTGACCGGCGGGCAGGCCGCCGACTGCAAGGCCGGCGCGCTGCTGCTCGAACGCCTGTCCGCCTGCCGCATCGTGCTGGCCGATAAGGGCTACGACAGCGACGCCATTCGGCGGCAGATCGAGGCGGCCGGGGCCGCGCCCAACATCTCACCCAAGGTCAACCGCCGCTGGAAGCCGTGCTTCTCGCCCGTGCTCTATCGAGGGCGCAACGCCATCGAGCGCATGTTCGGCCGTTTAAGGACTTCCGCCGCATCGCCACCCGCTACGACCGTTTGGCGACCAACTATCTCGCCGCCGTCTGCCTCGCCGCCACCGTCAGCTACTGGTTATGAGGCCCGACGGTAGATTGATCAAAGAGCCGGCAAGCGGACCTTCTCATCAGCCGGTCAAGGTCGACTTCGCCGGTTTATACAGGTCGTGCAGGACGTCAACTAACCCACAGGACGAGCCCTGAAGCAAACGCGCCTCTTCCAGTAACCATCGGGCACTCGAATGGATCTGTATCAGGCGCGCGGACCGGGAAAAGGCAACGGCTAAGTTTTTTAGGTCCAACTCGGGCTTCAAGCACTTGGCGGGGCTGAGCCCCGCCAAGTGTTGGCACGTTCCGGTTAGATGAGCGGGCGCAGCGTAGGCCGGTGAGGATCCTTGCCCGCGCTCACGTTGTGAAGGAGTAACCGGTCCCACAAAGGCCATCGTTCTTGGAATAGATCTGCCTCGTCGGCGAAAGAAGGATGTAAGGTATTGAATTTCAGTCGTCTTGCCCCTGACATATTGTGGTCGTAACTGCGAGCAAAGATGCGGTGCTTGAAGACATAAGAAAGCATATGAGGCTGATTTAGCACCGGTTCAATACTGAACGAGTGACATGATGTGCTACCGGATCGGAAAGTATGGGTGACCCGATCGAATGCCTCTTGACTGATTGAACCAGAAACGAACACACAACTAGAGACTCTCCATATTGCAGCGATTCTATCTCTAGTTCCAAGGGAGACATCGATGCCACCGATTGCGATGGCACCGGGCATCGATTCGAGCAAAGCTTGCTTTTGCTGATCGAGTAGCTTTCCAAGATCAAAATCGACAAGCAGGCCTTTCGCTACTAACGCGCTGGGCGGAGTCCACCACAATTGGACCCATGGATTATCTTCCCCTAAGACATGCTCCGCTTGCGGAAGGAGTCGCAGCCGATATCGTCGTGCGCACATAGGGCAAACTCCAGAAAAGCATCGGCAGCCCTTTCGACAGCTTTTCAGGCGCTCAAGGATTCCTTGAGCGGCTCGGCCCCTATTTTTTGCCAAGCGCTCTATGGTGCGATTGGCTGCTCGCCGGCAGATTTCGAACGATTCGTGGCGGGATAAATACGTTTTGAAATCCGTCATGAGATACCTCCAGGTAATGGAGGCCAATACAAGCGGCTGTATTTTAGTAGTGTCAAACCTCCAAGAAGAATGTTATTTGTCCAATAACGTCCATAGCTGACCGCTGAGATCCGGGTACGACTTGATCAAAGTTGCGTGATAGGTTTGATTCCTAAGTCACTATCATCGAATGAAACCACGCGTCGCTCGTAGTTGCGGCGGACGGCAGTTCGTTCTAACGGCCGAGTTTCACCCAACGGAGCAGTTCCCGTGGTGACGAGGGCGAGGCTAGGGGCCAACGTGAAACGACTCGTCCTTTCCCTCGCCAATCGGATACGGATCTCGGACCTATCGATGGCAAACGCGTTGCCGGTGAGGACAGCGACATCGCCCCCTGTAGCCCTTCAGCCCCGATACTTAAGGCTGCCGCTGTTCCCAAGCCCGAAACGGCTTCAGCGCTTCATCCTGGATCGCCCGAGCGAGGGCGGTGCCCTCGCGGTTGCCGAACAGAAGCTCATCAAGGGTGCGGCCGGCCATCACGTCGAGCAGGCGAACTCGTTGACCGGTGCGCAGCCAATCCTTCTTGATCCGCCAAGCCCGGGTGTCGAAGCCGGTCAGCGGCTGGTCGCGTGAAACGGTCCGCAAAAAGGCGGTGCGGTAGACCTTCTGCGGGGCTTTCAAAGCGTAGACGAACTGGCGGATGAGGTCGTCGTCGGGCACTGCCTGAATGTGCACCGACGTAACGCCTTCCTTAATGCTGGCATGCCGCTCGCGAAGCGCCGTAGGATCCCGCTTAATTCCTCTTCGGTAACCCCCCAGGCGAGCAGGTGGCAGTGCCAGGAGACTGAGTCGAACATGGCCCAGCCCGATGAGGTCCAACTCGGAAACAGCGCGACCTCGACCATGCCGATGAACGGTATGTCGCCGAATGCCTGCCGGGCCACTTGCTGCAGGCGATGGATCTTGAAGTGCGCCGCTTCACTCAAGCCCCGCATCATAGAATGGCCTTGCGGATCGAACATACCGCGGTCTGCGAGCGAAAAGGCGAAACGCGCGGGGGTGATGGTGACGAAGCAGCGCGGGCCATAAAGGATGCTCGGCTCGGCGGCGATGTGCTTCAGGGCGATTTCGGCGAAGGCGATTCGGGAATAGGCGTTGTTCGCGTAGAGTGCGTGCGCGTTGGAACGCTGAAGCGCATTGATCGCCTCCCGGCAGGCGACCTGTTTGTAGTTCCTCCGCGGGTACTCGAGGTAATCCTTAATCCGATCGTCGCTTCGCAAATGAACCTCGGCGAAGGTAGCCAGATCCTTGATATTGGGCAGGGGGGATCGTGGGTCATATGGCCGGGGGGTCGAATTTCAAAAACCTGTTTTGACGGCCTGTACGAGCGGGAAGGGGATAGGAAATGGGCATATTGGAGCATAGCTTACCTGCATTGATGAAGTGATAGGTGCTATAACAAATGATGTGTGCTATAAGGTATGTCGGACCTGCTTCAAAAGTGTGGTTTGCTAAAACGATTTGTTGTCAACTCTCAGGGATGAAGGGCTCAAATTTAACAGCATCCGAGCCCTTCGTTATCAGATCATTCGCTATCTAAGCGAATGCGGTCAAATTTTTTGCAGGCAAATTCTTTGTAGTCCGAGGTGCCCTCAACACGTTGGATTTTGAGATTCGCCTGCTGACCTTTTTCGATCTTCATCGCTCTATCAAGGTGCTTCTGACTTACCCAAATCTTTAAAGCCACAAGGTCTCCCCAAGTCTCGTCTTCAAAGATCGCTGCTTTTAATGCTCTCGACTTTGTAGCGAGCTTCGCAACCGCTTTGATGCCTCCGTCCTCGTCGATTTTCTTAGCTATCTCGTCAGGTGAGATGCCATTGCTGCAGTAATATCGAGCGACATTTGCATACACGTTGACAGTTTGTTCTTTTTCCCGAGTGTCTGCGTTTAGAATGTATCGCGCTAGGGTGTTGAACTTGTTCAACGTATCGCGCTTGCGGCCGTTTTTTCGCTCCGTTTCTAAAAAAATTTCTCTTTCAGAAGTGCCTCGTACCCGGGTACATCGCCGTCAAACAAATTAACGCTGCGAGCGATGTCGGCGATGGCGAGGTGTAATTGATCGCGATAGGATTCCTCTACCGACTCATGTTTCTTTCGAGCTTCTCGAGCGACATCAAGGGCAGATTTCGGCTTTTCTTTCTGATCCATTTTTCCGACCTTTCGGCCGAGCTTGTTGGCACCCATTTGTCGGCATTGACGACAAACAAGCTCGACGCTTAGTGATGAATGAGGTTGGTTGGTTTCTATCGCCCGGGGGAAGTTCGGAGAGCGCGACTTTGCGCCACCGGAGACCCGCCCCCCGGGTGATTTTGGCGGGTTGCTGATGCCTGTGCGTCTCAGCTAACCGCCCTTGGTAAGGCTCCTGACTATTTCAACCACTTCTGCCCGATGCCAAAAACTCAATTTCCCGAACTTGCAAGGAGCGGGAAAGCGTTTTGCCTTTATGTCGGCGTAAAGCTTGGAACGAGACATTGGGATGATCTGGAGCACTTGCTTTAACCGGAGCAGTTGGTCGTTCGTTTCGTTGTTTGCATGCTTCATTAAAACTTCTCGCCCAGTTGCAGACGGGAAATGTCTTGCACCAATAAAATCGGAAAAAACTCGCGTTGACGGGAAAATTCCCGTTTCATTCGCGAGATCGAAAAGCGGGTTTTGGGCAAAAGGCTCGCTCATCCGCACCCCAAGCCTCAAGCGAGCGCGCACCAAGATTGGGCTGCTCCGCCTGGTCTGGGATATCCGCTTGCTGACGATTCTAACGATAAAGACGTCCTGCCCGTCAGCCTAAACCAACCGGCATGACCGCCCGGGCAACGCTCCAATTCACCAAATTCGACCACCTGAAACTACACGGAGTCTGATTAAAACGGCTAGGGCGTGTCATCGCTTGAGCCAGTCGAGAGCTGCGGCGAGGGCAAGGACGCCCAATCCCTCCTGTCTTGGAGAGAGGAAAACGCAAACCCCGCCAGTCCGTTCAGGCGACGACAAGCCCTAGTTCTAAGTGACTTCCTGGAGAAACAACATTATGGCGCGTTGCGTTTTGCTATAGCCTGGAGCTCGTTTGCGTAGTCTTCTTGTGCCCACTCTAATGCAAGATCTAAGTGCTTTTGGATAGTCTTTGCACCAACGGGAAAGCCGCAAATCTCACAATCCCTCGCGATCCCTAGAACATCACCACGCACCCTGTGTTTTTTATCAAAAACAGGATAAAGTTTGTACCGCTCAAATGCCATACTCAATAGAATGCTGTATAATCGGTGCCTGGTATTCGTATGAATTGCATCCATACTCGCTTCTTTTATCGTCTCATCAAAGTCCCAGCCTTTGCTTTTTGACCAAATTACAAAAGTTTTCGGCATTATAGTGTCGTTTAGGAATATGCCAGCGGATACAGCTCGGTTAATTATCTTGATACGCAATTCGAGAGCTTTGGAAAAATCAGTCTCTATTTCGTCGACGAAATTCGATGGAAGATCTAACGCAAATTCCGGTTCAATTCGCATCGAAAGGGCTGCGGCCTCGGCGACAGTCCACGAGTCCATGGCCATCCATCTTTGTACATCATATGCTGCATAAGTTTTTCGAACTTCAGCTATGGCGTTGGCTTCACGCGTTTGTTCATTCTTAATTTTTGCTTCCATCCAAATCTGATGGACTTCTCCTGATTTCATCCTAGCGTATTGCCCCATAAGATGCCATGTATGCTCAACAAAATCTCTAATCCTATTTCTGCTCTCTTCAGATATATTTTCAATAATCGTGAATCGCTCGATCCTAAGCGTCTCATCGATCAAATCGCAATAGATTTCACTTGATTTCGGATCTGATTGAATGCCGATAAAATATAATATACCGTCTTCAACGCAGCGATCTATGTTTGTTTCTTTCCCAGCACTATAGCCTCCACCTTTCGAGGCAAATATAACCTGCCGGGTTTGATTGTTAAATAGTGGATTAGTCGCATTGATTATGTAATCGATTTTCTCATATCTATGAATTGCCTTTGCCATGCGGACTCCTGTTTGGCTCGTACGTCATCCACCGACACGTAGCACGTATCAAATTCCAATGCGGCTCGGCTTCGATAACGGCTCTGTCGACATTCAAGCTATCGCTGAATTTGGCCCGTGCCTGTAACGCAGCTTGCTAAGCTGATCTATAGATCGGCATTTAACTGGCAAATATTAACTGGTGGCAACGCACAATATTATCGGCATATACGATGTGGTCCGGCGGGTGGGTTAGGAAGTATTCTAAGTTATGTTGAAAATCATCGTGGCGCGCCATTCGCAATGAATGCTTTCCGTTCAGCGGCGATCAACGTCGCGTAAGTCGTCTTGATCATCAGGACGCACGTTTCGCAGTTCTCCGTCACTACGTTCAGCGGTACCCCTGCCTCAGCGGCACACGAGATGTATGAATGCCGCAGTGCGTAAAACGTACCTGATAGGTCCAACTTCGCGTTAATAGCCTCCGCTTCATCGGAAGTACTTAGTGGCTCCCGCCCCAGGGGGCCTTGTCAGCGCGCAGCAGCAGCAGCGGCGCCTCCTTCTCGCGTTCGCCCACCAGCCGTAAGAAGAACTTTACTGCATCAGGCTTTAGGATAACGATGCGTGCTCCGGTCTTGCCACGCGGCACGTACAACGTTTCGCCCTCGGCATCGAAGTGGCGGACCTGACACGCGGCAAGTTCGCCACAGTGCGCGCCGGTCAGAAACCCAGCTGTTAGCAGGTCGCGGAAGCTCGCATCGTTGCAGCTCTCGAGGAGACGCAGCACCTCCGCGGGCGTGAAGTGTACCTCGCGTGCCCGGCCGACCTGTTGAAAAGGGCGGACAAGCCGCCAAGCGCTATCGTCGGTGAGTCCTTTCGTCGGATCGCCCACCGCGTGGTTGAGCATCGCCGTCGGCCCGCACCAAGTTATCACGCCACGTTTCGATCCGTCGGCACGTAAGCTCCTCAATGCGATTCAAGCCAAAGCTGAGCAGAACGAGGCGATTCAAGCAACAACCCGTTCCGTCCCCTCTCATAGAACCTCGATGTCCAACGTTTATGCATCCAGGAGCCGCTGCAGATCGCGGATCTGTTACCGAATCCCGCTAGGCTTGGTGGCTGGTACCGGCTTTTCCATAGGTTTTGACACCTGGTGCATCTATTACAGTTCCCCAGCATTCCATAAAAGGCTGGATCTGCAGGTGTTTTTGTAGCGAAGCTTCTGCTGAACCCTGGCGTAACTACAAACCTACGATTACAATGCGAGTAGAGGCTCGGGTGTGAAATAATGCAGGGTAAGCTCACTGCTCTCGGCGTTGCTCGGCTGAAAATACCGGGCATGTATGGCGACGGCCACGGTCTTTGGCTTCAAGTCACTGGCAGTGGCGCCAAAAGCTGGATTTTTCGGTTCACCCTTCGTGGCAAGTCACGCGAGATGGGGTTGGGTTCGGCTGCTACCTTCAGCCTCGCCGAAGCACGGGATCGCGCTCGGGATTGCCGTAAGCTAACGGCCGATGGAATCGACCCCATTGAGGTCCGTAGGGCGAAATTTCAGGAGGCGGAGCTAGAAGCCGCGAAGGCTGTCACGTTCAAGCAATGCGCTGAGATTTACATTGAAGCGCACAAAGCAAGTTGGCGCAGTGATCGACACGCAAAGCAGTGGCCATCTACGCTGAAATACTATGCATATCCGTTGTTCGGTGATCTTCCGGTTCAAATCATCGACACCGGCCTAGTTATGAAAGCGTTGGAGCCGATCTGGAGCACGAAGCCCGAGACTGCCACGCGGGTACGGGGACGAATCGAGGCTATCCTAGATTGGGCGACTACCCGCGGCTATCGCCGCGGCGAGAATCCGGCGCGGTGGAAGGGTCACCTTGCCAACCTGTTGCCGCGGCGATCCAAGGTAAAGAAGGTTGCACATCACCCTGCCCTGCCCTGCAGGCAGGTGCCAGTATTCATGGCCGAGCTTCGCGGCCAGGACACGATTCCAGCGAGGGCACTGGAGTTCACAATCCTTACGGCAGTTCGATCTGGCGAAGCGTTGGGCGCACGCTGGGCCGAGATCGACATGGATCGTGCCATTTGGACCATACCGGCCGAGCGGATGAAAGCCGGGGTTGAGCACCGGGTGCCGCTGTCGGAACCGGCGGTGGCCCTGTTGGCGCAGATGCGCGGCGTTAACGATATCTTCGTGTTTCCAGGTCGCCGAAGTGGGGAGCCACTCAATGATAAGATGACCCGCGACGTACTCGCGAAGTTGAATCGCACCGGCATCACGGTCCACGGCTTCCGCTCGTCGTTCCGAGATTGGGCTGGTGAGTACACCACGTTCCCACGTGACTTGGCTGAGATGGCGTTGGCACACACAGTAGGTGACGCGACTGAACGGGCCTACCGGCGCTCCGATCTGTTCGAAAAACGACGTGAGCTGATGAATGCCTGGGCTACAATATGTTCTATCGATAAATCATTCGTATTTAAGTAATTTAAATAATTAGCCATAGTATTGCATGGGAAATCGAAAAAACACAGCTCTGGGCGGCTGCTGTAAATCATTTTTTGGATCTAACTATTGATCGTTCGGTCGATGAGTTTTCGTGGTTGGGGGTGTGTGCCCGTTGAAGCCTCTGGCTATGAGCAAGGCGGTCGCCACGCCACTTCTCATAAATGCCGTTCGCGTATCTGGCTAAAGATAACGTCCGCAAC
Organism: Methylobacterium sp. GC_Met_2; assembly: GCF_026540795.1. Classification (NCBI taxonomy): domain Bacteria; kingdom Pseudomonadati; phylum Pseudomonadota; class Alphaproteobacteria; order Hyphomicrobiales; family Methylobacteriaceae; genus Methylobacterium; species Methylobacterium sp. GC_Met_2. Next base: position 25,091 of record NZ_JALNUM010000064.1, on the reverse strand, counting down.
AGTACCAGACCGTGTTGGACAATCCGTTTTTAGGATGTGGGATTAGACGTGGGTAGCTTATTTAAGCTCCGAGCTAAGAACCTGTTTGAAATAATAAATTGCTGGCGCATTCGCGGATGATGCTGCTGCGCCGCTCCGCCCCGGAGATCGCCCGGCGGATGGTCGGGATCTGGGCGTACTGGACCGCGAAGATCAGCATCGCCATCAGGATGCCGGTCAGGAAGCCCATTGTGGCCCCGAACAGGGCGGTCGCCGCGCACACGCAGGCCGCCACCGCGACCTCCCAGGGCAGCAGGGTCCTGTGGGCGCGGGAGAGGTTGAACAGGTGCCCCAGCGCGATCGCGATCAGGGCACCGCCGGCCAGCGGGCGCGGCAGCAGGCCCAGGGCGCTCGCGCCGAACAGCAGCAGGGCTGCCGTGACGGCGAGCGTCAGCCACCGGCCGAGCCACTGCCCGCCGCCGATATTGTGCAGGTACAGCGTCGAGGTCCGGTCGAAACCCATCACCGGGCTGCCGAACAGGCTGCCGAGGACGTTCGTGAAGCCCGAGGCGACGAAGAGCCGGTCGATGCCGAATTCGCGCCGCAGATCCAGCTCGACGCTGACGACGTAGAGGATCTGGATGATGACCGCGACCAGGATCTCGGTGGCGATCTTCGGCAGGACCGGCAGGAGCAGGGCGGGGTCGAAGCCCGAGAGGCTGGCGATCGCCGGGGCGCGCAGCAGCGGGCCCGGCGGCAGCGGGTCGATCAGCCAGCCGGCCGCCTGCGCGGCGGCGGTGTCGAGGCCCTGCATCGACACGCCGAGATGCACCAGCGCGAAGCTGGCGATGACGATGGCGGGGAAGGTGCTCCAGTGCGGGACGCGCCGGGGGAGATAGAAGGCGCAGACACCGATGCCGAGCGTCAGGGCGATGCGCCCGAGCGTGCCGGGATCGTGCAGGCTGGGCGTTGCCGGATCGAACAGGCCCAGCACGGACGCGACCGCGTCGTCGATATGGGCGCCGATCTGCACGCCGCTGCGCAGGAGCAGCAGGCCGACGCCGGCGAGGAAGCCGGTCAGGATCGGGTAGGGCAGCAGCTGCATCACCAGCGAGGCCCGCAGGGTGCCGAGCGCCACGAAGACGAGGCCCGTCAGCAGGGTCGCCGCGCCGCAGGCGAGCAGGACGATCTGGCCGACCGCATCCGGATCGGTCACGCCCGCCGCGTGCAGCTGCTCCGCGACCCTGGCGGCGATCGCCGCCTGCACGATCGCGGCCGCTCCGAAGAACGACAGGGAAACCACCACGTCCCGCTTGAGCACCGCGAAGACGAGGCCGCCCAGGACGTAGGCCGAGAGCATCGCCGCCACTCCGGCGGTGCGGCTCTCGGCGAGCGGGCCGGAGAAGATGAGCTGCGAGTACACGATGAGATCGAGCACGATCATCATGGTGGCGACGCACCCACCCATGATCGTCCGCGACACACGCGCCGACGCCGCGCGCATCGCGCGTCCGGCGGGGATCCTGTCGGGTGTGGTCATCGGCGCGGGATCCGGATCTCAGAAACTCGGACGGGGCCGGGACACAGGCGCCGCCGCGCGATCCACGTGGGACCGTTGGAATCAGGCTAGCCTGAAGTAGCGCCTCGTCATCGCGGCCGCACGCTTAAAATTTCGTGTTGATCGCGGGAGAGGTCCAGACATTCCGGCCGCGCCATCTGGTCGACATCTGGCTGTGCGGCGGTGTAGCCTGACCTGGGCTCCGGACGGCGCATCACGGCGGCCGCCAACACTTCGCGATGACCTGCCGACGGATGGCGGGGGCGTGCGGTCTTCAGGGTACGCGCTCGACATGCGCCTTCGGCCGTTCCGGCGACGCCGGGTCGAGGTCTCGGTCGAGGTCTCGGTCGAGGTCCCGGCGGGCTGGCCCGTCAGCGCAGGCGCGCGGGTCCTCGGGCTTGGCAGACGTCCGTTCGAGGACGCGGGCGCGCGGCCCCCGTCCCTCCGCGAGGGCAGAGGGAGAGACGGGGCCGCACGCCTGTTGTCCGACGGGGATCTAGTGCATCGATCCAGACGGTGGCGTCAGCCGAGTCTGGAAAAATTGATGCAAAACCAAAGAACTCGTGCTCACTCGCATGAACGAAGTGAATGCGTCAGAGCACTAGGGGATCCGAGGGCCCGCCCCTCAGCGCGCCTCGCTGACCCGCTTGGTCGTCCGCTGCTCCTTCTTGTAGGCGGTGATCGCCGCCGAGCAGCCGGGGGAGAGGTTCTTGAGGTTGGTCTTGAAGCAGGCCTCGACCTCCGGGCCACCCGGCGCGTAGGCGCTGCAGTAATCCATGTAATCGCCGGTGCAGTGCTGCTTGAGCGCGTCCCGGGCGGGGGAAGACTCGGCGAAGGCCGCGGCGGAGCCGAAGCACAGGGCGATGGCCAACAGGGCCGTCTTGGTCGAAGTCATGGACATCCTTCACGCGTCCAGACGCGCGAACGCGTCGCGCGACGATGGACGAGGCGGATGGACGCCAAGGATGGCGTCACCGTGACGTTCGGGTGACGCGAATGCAGATCAGCCATGCCCGACACTGAAGGGCATGGCTGATCTCCCGGGTCAATGCGCCCCGGCGCGCCGGGCCGGCACGAGGTCGTTGGCGATGATCTCGCCGAACGGGCCGTCGTTGCGTGCGTTGGTGGAAGGGCGGCCGGTGGTGGCGCGCAAGGGCAGCTTCGGGAAGACCAGCTCGGCGAAGCGGTAGGCCTCCTCCAGATGCGGGTAGCCCGAGAGGATGAAGCGGTCGATCCCGAGATCGATATACGCCTTCATCCGGTCGGCGACCTGATCGGCCGAGCCGACGAGGGCCGTCCCGGCGCCGCCGCGCACGAGGCCGACACCGGCCCAGAGGTTCGGCGAGACCACGAGCTTGTCGCGGCTGCCGCCGTGGAGCGCCATCATCCGGCTCTGTCCGACGGAATCCTGCCGCTTCAGGGTTTCCTGCGCCTTGGCGATGGTGGCGTCGTCGAGCTTCGAGATCAGCCGCTCGGCCGCCTCCCAGGCTTGCGCCTCCGTCTCCCGGGCGATCACGTGCAGGCGGATGCCGTACGAGAAAGTCTTGCCCTTCGCCTCGGCGGCCTGACGCGCCAAAGCAACCTTCTCCGCGACCTGGGCCGGGGGCTCACCCCAGGTGAGGTAGACGTCGCAATGGTCGGCCGCCACCGCGATGCCGGCCGGCGAGGAGCCGCCGAAATAGAGCGGCGGATAGGGCTTCTGCACCGGCGGGTAGATCAGCCGGCCGTTCTCGGCGCGCAGGTGCTCGCCCTGGAAGGTCACGGTCTCGCCCGCCAGCAGGCCGCGCCAGATCGTCAGGAACTCGTCGGTGACCGCGTAGCGTTCGTCGTGGGACAGGAACACGCCGTCGCCGGCCAGCTCCACCGGGTCGCCGCCGGTGACGACGTTGATCAGCAGGCGCCCATCCGAGATCCGGTCGAGCGTCGAGGTCATGCGGGCCGCAGCAGACGGCTCCATCAGGCCCGGCCGGACGGCCACGAGGAAGCGCAGGTTCTTCGTCAGCGGCGCCAGCGCCGAGGCGACGATCCAGGAATCCTCGCAGGAGCGCCCGGTGGGCAGCAGCACGCCGTAATAGCCGAGGTCGTCCGCGCCCTGCGCGATCTGCCGGAGATAGTTGAGCGAGACCTCCCGGGCCCCTTCCTGAGCGCCGAGATAGCGGCCGTCGCCGTGGGTCGGCAGAAACCAGAGGACGTCGGCGCGCCCGTCAGTCGGTGCGGTCATTGGGTTTGTCCTTGCTGATCGAAAGTCAGAGGTTTCAAAAGGTCGAGACCTTTTGCGGGTGCAGGGCAGCGCCCTGCAGTCGGGCTTTGCCCGATATCGGGGCTCCGCCCCGACACCCCGCCAAAGGGCTCGCCCTTTGGGAACCCGGTCACACGGGCGTCTCGGACCCACCCAGCAGATGATCGAGAATACGGCCTTCGAGGCGTGCGAGATCCGGGTCCCCGCGCCGGCGCGGGCGCGGCACGTCGACCCGCAGGTCGAGGGCGATGCGGCCCGCCTCGACCACGAGGATCCGGTCGGCCAAAGCCACCGCCTCGGCGACGTCGTGGGTGACGAGGAGCGCGGTAAACCCTTGCGCCTGCCAGATCCGCTCGATCAGATCCTGCATGTCGATGCGGGTCAGGGCGTCCAGCGCCCCGAGCGGCTCGTCGAGGGCGAGCAGGCCCGGCCGGCTCACCAGCGCCCGGGCGAGCGCCACGCGCTGCCGCTGGCCGCCCGACAGGGTCGCGGGCCATTGCCCCGCCTTCTCGGCGAGGCCGACCTCGCCGAGCGCGGCCCGCGCCCGCTCCCGGCGCTCGGCCCGGGTGCCGTGGCCGGAGAGACCGACCGCGACGTTGTCGACGACCCGCGCCCAGGGCAGGAGCCGCGGCTCCTGGAACATGATCCGCTTCGGCGGCTCGGACCGGCGCGGGCTGCCGGCCGTCCCGTCCAGGTCGATCCGGCCGCCGGTCGGCGTCTCCAGCCCGAGGATCAGGCGCAGCAGGGTGCTCTTGCCGCAACCGGACCGGCCGACCACCGCGGTGAATCCGCCGGCCGGCAGGAACAGGTTCAGGCCTTCGATGACCGTATGGCCGTCGAAGCTCTTGTGCAGGTCGCGGACGGTGACGGCGATCCCGCGGCCGGCGCGCTCCGCCGGGGGTGGGCTGCCCGCCGGCCGGGCATCGGCACGGGGGACCGCGTCGTCGGGGAGCGCCTCGCGGCGGACGGCGTCGAGCAGCATCAGGCGCTCCTGTAGGCGGGGTTCCAGGCGAGGCAGGTGCGCTCGAGCTGGCGGGTCAGAGCGTCGGCGAGCTTGCCCAGGGCGGCGTAGATCAGGATCGCCAGCACGACGACGTCGACCAGCATGAACTCGCGGGCCTGCATGGCCATGTAGCCGAGCCCCGAGGAGGCCGAGATCGTCTCGGCGACGATCAGGGTCAGCCACATGATGCCGAGCGCGTAGCGCAGGCCCACGAAGATCGACGGCAGCGCGCCGGGCAGCACCACCCGGGTGAACAGCTCTGTCCGCGACATGCCGTAGACCCGGCCCATCTCGACGAGGCCCGGATCCACCGAGCGGATCCCGTGCAGGGTGTTGGCGTAGATCGGGAAGAACACGCCGAGCGCCACGAGGAACAGCTTGGCCTCCTCGCCGATGCCGAACCACAGGATCACCAGCGGGATCAGCGACAGGTGGGGCACGTTGCGCACCATCTGCACCGAGGTGTCGGTCAGCCGCTCCGACAGGCGCGACAGGCCGTTGGCGAGGCCGAGCGCGAAGCCGATCCCGCCACCGACCACGAAGCCCGCCAGCGCCCGCAGGGTGCTGACCCCGAGATTGGTCCAGAGCTCCCCGGTCCGACCGGCCTCCCAGCCGGCCCGGGCCACGTCGAGGGGCGCCGGCATGAACCGGTTGGAGACGAGCCCGACCGAGACCGCGGCCTGCCAGCCGAGGAGGATCACGGTCGGCAGCAGCCAGGGGATCGCGGCATCGCGCAGGCGCTCGTGCTTGGATGCGGGCATCAGCGGGCCTCCGCTTGGGTTCTCGCCTTGCCCCCGGGCGGCGTCCAGACCGCGTCGGCGACCCGGATCGGCTTCGGCAGGAGGCCGAGGTCGTGGAATGCGTCCGCGACCTTCTGCTGGTCGGCGATCGTCGCCGCGTCGAGGGGCGCGACGCCGTAGGACAGGCGGCCGAGCGCGACGCTCAGGACCGGGGCGGGGATGCCCACCGAGGGGGCGAGTTCCGCCGCCACGGACTCGGCATGGCCCTCGGCCCAGGCCTCGATCTCGCCGAGCGCCTTGAGCACGGCCGACACGATCTCGGCATTCGGATCCATGAATCCGCGCCGGGACAGGTAGAACTGCCGGTTGGGGGCGATTCCTGTCCCGTCGGGCCCCTTGCCGTCTGCCCCTCTGCCGTCGACCAGGACCCGGGCGCCGGTGGCGCGCTCGGCGGCGGCCTGGAACGGGTCCCAGATCACCCAGGCATCGACCGAGCCGCGCACGAAGGCGGCGTTGGCGTCGGCCGGGGCCAGGAAGGCGAGCTTCACCGCATCGTAGGGCATGCCCGCCTGCTCCAGGGCGCGCACCAGCAGGAAGTGGACGTTCGAGCCCTTGTTGAGCGCGATGGTCTTGCCGCGCAGGTCGGCGACGCGCGTCACCGGGCTGTCCTTCGGCACGAGGATCGCCTCGCCCCGGGGGGCCGGCGGCTCGGCGGCGACGTAGCGCAGCTCCGGGCTCGCGGCCTGCGCGAAGATCGGCGGGGCCTCCCCGGCCGAGCCGAAATCGATCGCCCCGGCATTCAGCGCCTCCAAGAGCGGCGGCCCGGACGGGAATTCCGACCACGACACCGTGGTGCCCAGGGGCTGGAGCGCTTTCTCCAGGGTGCCGCGGCCCTTCAGCAGCACGAGGGAGCCGTATTTCTGATAGCCGATCCGGATGCTGCCGGCGGCGCGCGCGGGGCGCAGCACCGCGGCCGCCGCGAGGCCGAGCCCGGCCGAGAGGAGCAGGCGGCGGTTCGGGGCGAGGCCGGCGGGGTGCGGTAGAGGCAGGGTACGGGGCAGGCGGTCGGTCATGGGTCTCAGCCGTTGCGGGCGGGGGCGGCCCAGACCGCGTCGGCGATCCGGATCGGTTTCGGGATCAGCTTCAGGGCGTGGAAGCGGTCGGCGACCCGCTGCTGCGCGGCGATCACGCGCTCGGTCATCGGCCCGATCACGTAGTCGGTCCGGTCCACCGCCCGGCGTGTCGCGGCGAGGGGGACGCCGGTGCCCTGCGACAGGAGCTCGGCGACCGCGCCGCGATTCTGCGTGCACCACGTCGCCACCTCGCCGAGGGCGTCGATGGCGGCGGCGAGCACGGGAGCCCGGCCCTCCGCGAAGGGGCGGCTTGCCAGGAAGAAGTTGGTCTGCGGGGCGATCTCGGTGGCAGAGGCGAGGATGCGCACCCCCTCCCCGGCCTCGGCGATGGCGAAGTACGGGTCCCAGATCGTCCAGGCGTCGATGCTGCCCCGGGCGAAGGCCGCCGCCGCGTCCGCGGGCGCCAGGGTCACGGGCTCGATATCGGCATAGGTCAGCCCGGCCTTCTCCAGAGCCGCGATGGTCAGGTTGTGGGCGCTCGACGCCTTGGCGAAGGCGACGCGCTTGCCCTTGAGCTCGGCGAGGCCGCGGATGCCCGAGCCCTTCGGCAGCAGGATCCCAGCGCCGGAGCCGCCGGCCTCCTGGGCGGCCGCGTAGACGAGGTTGGACCGCGCGGCCTGCGCGAAGATCGGCGGCGCGTCGCCGGTCTGCCCGAAATCGATCCCATCCAGCGACAGGGCCTCGAGCAGCGGCGGACCGAACGAGAACTCGACCCAGCGCACCGTGTGGCCAAGGGGCGCCAAACGGCGCTCGATGATCCCCTGCTGCCTGGCGACCACCAGGATGCCGTTCTTCTGGTAGCCGATCCGGAGCACGCCCGGCTCGGCCGCGCGGGCGCCCCGGGCTGCGAAGCCCGCCGGAAGGGCCGCCGGAAGGGCGGCGAAGGCGGCGAGGAGGGCGCGGCGGTCGAGCATCGTGGGGCTCACTCGGCGGCCGCGAGGGCGAGCGGGGCCGTCGCGGTGCGGTGGACGAGGAGCGCGGCGAGCTGGGCGCCGGCTTCCGCGGCCCGGGCCTGCACGCCGGCCTCGGTCAGCACGCCCGCGTGGAAATCCGTGTCCGAGGCGTAGACCGCGGTGGGGATCTGGAGCGCGCCGAAGAAGCCGAACAGCGGCCGGAAGGCGTGCTCGACCACGAGGGCGTGGCGCGCGCCGCCGCCCGTCGCCACGATGGCCACCGGCTTGCCGGCCAGCGCCGCCGGATCGACGAGGTCGAACAGGTGCTTGAACAGGCCGGTATAGGCGCCCTTGTAGACCGGCGAGCCGACCACCAGCCCGTCCGCCGCCTCGATCGCATCGAGCACCGACCGGGCGGCGGGCGGGAGCTGATCGCGGGTCCAGGCGGCACCGAGGCCGGGGCCGGCATCGACGAAGTCCAGGATGCGGACGTCGAGGGCGGCCCGTGCGCTGGCTTCGCCCAGCACCGCATCGACCAGCGCGCGGGTCTTGGACGGCCGCTGCACGTTCGCGCTCAGCCCGACGAGTCTCGGTCGTGTCATGCTCTGGTGCCTTGCTCAGGTGCCTTGCCGTGGCGGGCCGGTGCGACGGTCCGGTCCGGTCGGGACGCGACGCGCCGCCGCCGCCGCCGCCGCCGGGCATCCGGACGGAGCGCTAGAATTGATGGCCTGCCTGTCGCAGGTCAATGAAACGCTTTTCCCTATTCATCGGGTAGAGAAAAACATTCTCCCCGTAATCTGCGCGCGATGGTGAAGTTCTATCTCGCGATCGACCGGAGTTTTTCGCGGTGGATCGGGCGATGACGCCCGGTCAGGACCCTGGGCGCCGGTCAGATCTACCGATCGCCAGGAGAGGAGTTCGATTTTATCGTCCGAAGCGGCCTACGGAGAAGGTTCTCGTTTGGATGCGCGCGGTCCGCGGCGGGCGCCCGGCCGCGCCCTCCGGGGCGGAATCGGGCTGGCCCCACCGCCGGATCGGCCGGCCCGTCGAGCCCCAGACCTGTCGCTTCAGGCTCCTCGCGCCAGACCATTCCGCCCGACGGCCAGGGGCCCGGATCTGGTCTTCACCCTTGACTTCCAGATTGTAGTTGTTCTAATTCGCAACAGAGCGGCGCGGAGCCGATCCTCAACGGGAGATACGGAACATGGCCAACGCCCATTGCGAGAGCTGCAAGTTCTTCGACGAGCACACCGGCAATGGCCCGGCGCCCCAGGCCGATGCCGGCCTGTGCCGGTTCAATCCGCCGGTCAGCCAGCCGGAGCCGGAGTCCAAGGGCCTGTGGCCGGTGGTGTCCACGAACGATTGGTGCGGCCACTTCACCGCCGAGATGACCGCGGCCGAGTGAGGCCTGCGGAACCCTCCGCGTCGCAGCGGAGGCCGGACGATCGGGGTCAGCCATCGCGGCTGGCCCTTTTTCGTGCACGGCTCCGGCCGACTGGAAACGAGAACGGCCGCGCGGAGGACCCGCGCGGCCGTGTCGGTCGGTGATCCGCGGGCCGGCCGGGGCCGGCCCGCGGGGGCGGTGCCTCAGAGGCTGCCGGGGCCCTTGGCAAAGCCCGCCAGGGTGAACAAGTCCACCGAGAGCTTCGCGCCGACCACGAAGGCGTCGGGAACGCGCTTGGGCTGAGCGAAGTAGCGCTCCTGCAATTGCGGGTTGATGACGTATTGCAGGTTCGGCATCAGCCGGATCGCCGGGGTCAGCTGGATGCCGTAGTTCACCTCCAGGATGGTCTGCGACGAGGAGACACCACCGTAGCCCAGGCCGACCTTGGCGCGCGCCGCCCGGAGATTGGCGGTACCCAGCGGCGAGAAGTGCTCCCACGAGAAGCCGAAGCCGATCGTGTCGTAGGGCCGGCCCGCGAAGGTGCCGGTGAGGACGGCGCCGCCGTTCAGGAAGTAATCCTCGAACTGCCGCCCGCCGGTCCCGGCGAGGAAGGCCCCGAACAGGGTCAGGCCCTGGACGCCGGTCGGATCCGGACGCCACACCATCTGGTCGAACCGGGCGTAGATCGCCGACCGGCCGAACCGGGTCAGCGGATCGAGGCCGCTGAGCAGATAGGAGGTCCGGCGGACGTCCTGAACCGGATCCTTGTAGTCCGATTGATCGATGATCGCGCCGAGGCCGTAGTTGCGCGGCAGCGGGTCGTTGCCGAAATTGGTCGAGTAGCCGACCTCCACCGGCACCACGACGCCGGTGGCGCCGCGGGTCGACCAGTCGATCCCGTTCTGGTTGTCCTGCTGATCGCGTGGATTCACCTCGTAGACGCCGGCATGCACGAACACCTTGTCGGTGACCCAGGCCTTGGCGTGAGCACCCCAGGTGGCGATCGGCCACCACGTGATGTTCGTCATCTTGAACGCGCCCTTCGGCGCGCCGCAGATGCCGTTGTTCTGGAAGTTGCAGTAGAACGGCGAGGCCAGGAAGTTCGGGTTGGCCAGGACGCGGCCGAACTCGATATCGAGGCGGTTGTCGAACAGCTTCTGCTCATAGGACAATGCAGTGAGATGCGCGGTCTGGCCACCGCCCTGGATCTCCTGCACGCTGGTGGTGTTGGCGATGAAGTCGTTCGATATGCCGCGCCCGTGGCGCTGGGTCACGATGGCGTGCACCGCGCCGCCCTCGACCCCGGCGAGGCGGCCGAGATCGGCGTCGAGGCCGAAGAACACCTGGCCGGCATAGTCCGAGCCCTGGCGCCGGCCGCCGGACGGATTGGCGGCGAACTCGCCCGTGTAGTTCAGGATCGCGGTCACCCCGTGCCCGAGGTCGACGGTGCCGGGCGGCAGCGACGGCGGGGCCGCGGCGATGCCCTGCGCGATGCCCGAGGCCGCCGCGCTGCTCGCGCCCGCGAAGCTCCGACCCTCACGGATCACCCGCCGCCGGGCGCGGTTCGCCCGGTACTGCGCCTTGCGTGCCGGGCTGGCCTTCGGCCCCGGATTGACCAGAGTCGGCCCCCCGTCCGGCGCCGTAGCCGCGACCTGAGCCTCGGCCGCGCTGACGCCAGCCGTCATCGTTGCGGCGCACAGCGCGAACGCTGCCCACCGTGTCTGCTTCCTTGCCATAATGACTCCCCCTTAACCGCGCGGCCTTCTGGGCTCTGTCGCGTTCGTGTCCCCGCAGGGGCCCTCCCCGGTCAGTCCGTGAAGGCCTCCACGCTGCGGCGCTCGCCGCGCAGAAAAGCGTCGGCGGTGTGGATCAGTGGATTCAGGTCGACGTCGCTGGCGCCGGAGCGGACCAGGGCGGCGAAGCGGTCGTAGAGGCCGCGATACTCGGCCTCGGGTGGCAACGCGTGGTCGCGACCGTCGAGGGTCAGGGCCGCGCCGCCCCGCGACAGGACCAGGGGCCCGTCCTCGGTCTCGACGCGGATGTCCCAGGTCTGCGGACCGGTCTGGCGCCAGTCGAACGTGGCGTGGATCGGGGTGCCGGCGGCGTCGGTGAAGCGCAGGTCGGCGGCGATCGGCGCCTGCCGGTTCTCCGGAACCTCCAGGGTCGCGCCGGTGAGGAAGAACGGCGGCAGGATGTGGGTGGCGATCGACAGGGCGTTGATCCCCGGATCGAACACGCCCATCCCGCCGGCGTCCCAGATCCAGTCCTGGCCCGGATGCCAGTGCCGCACGTCCTCCATCCAGGCGATCGACACCGACCGGATCCGGCGCGTGGACAGCCAGTCGCGCGCGGGCTCGACCCCGGGCGCGAACCGGGAATGCCAGCTCGCGAACAGGCTCACCCCCCGCTTGCGCGCGGCCTCGGCGAGGAGCCCGACCTCGGCCAGGGTCGCCCCCGGCGGCTTCTCCAGGAAGACGTGCAGCCCCGCCTCGATCGCCGCCAGGGCGGCCTCGAACCGCGCCTGCGGCGGCTGGCACAGGGCGACGGCCTGGAGGTCGCCCTGCCCCGCCAGCATCTCGGCCAGCGTCCGATAATTGGGCACGCCCGCGTATTCGCCATGGCGGCTCGCCACCGCCACCAGTGTGTAGTCCGGCGAGGCGCCGATCACCGGCAGATGCTGGTCCCGGGCGATCTTGCCGACGCCCACCAGCCCGATGCGGATCGGATTCGTCATCTCACAGCACACGCACGGGGATGTCGGCGGCCGGGGCGACCGCCAGAGGATTGCGCAGGGGGAGCGAGAATGGCGCCGCCGCGATCTCGAACACGTCGCCCGGCCGGGCCGCGATCCCGTCGCTGAACGACAGGGTGGCGGTCCCGAAGAAATGCACGTGCACGTCGCCGGGCCGACGGAACAGCGCGTACTTGAAGTGGTGCCGCTCCAGGTTGTCGAGGCTGTGGGACATGTTCGCCTCCCCGGAGAGGAACGGCTTCTCCCAGAGCACGGCGCCGTCGCGCAGGACGCGGCTCGTGCCGCGCACGTCCGGCGGCAGCGCGCCGAGCCAGAGTTCCGGACCGAGCGCCGCCGGGCGGAGCTTCGAATGCGCGAGCCAGAGGTAATTGCCGCGCTCGGTCACATGGTCGGAGAACTCGTTGGCCAGGGCGAAGCCGAGGCGCACCGGGGTCCCGTCGGCGTCGATCAGGTAGATCCCGGCGATCTCCGGCTCCTCGCCGCCGTCGAGCGCGAAGGCGGGGGAGACCAGCGGCTCGCCGGTCCCCTTGATGGCGCTGCCATCGCCCTTGTAGAACCATTCGGGCTGGACGCCGGTCTCGCCGGGGGCCGGCTTGCCGCCCTCGACGCCCATCCGGAACATCCGCATCGAGTCGGTCGGCGCCGGATCGGCCGCGGCGGCGGCGCGATGCATCTTGTCGCGGCCCTCGGCCGAGCCGAGATGGGTCAGCCCGGTGCCGCTGAGCAGCAGGTGTGCGGGATCCGCGTGGTCCACCGGCGGCAGCAGGCGAACGGACGCCAGATCAATGACTTCGGACAGCCCGGCCCGCTCCGCCGTGACGGCCAGATCGTCCCCCGCCGCGAGGGCCTTCCGCGCCAGCTCCAGCACGGTCCGGACGCCGGGCACCGGCCGCGCCACGCCATTCGCCAGCAGGGCGATGCCCCGCTGCCCGTCCGCAGACTCGAATTGTAGGAGTGATCGTCCCATCGAAAGTCCCCCCCCCCCGGGGCGTCTCTTCTTCGGCGGCCTCTGCGGGCCGTCCCGATGCGCGGCCGAGGCGGCCCGCGCGGCGGCCCGTCAGTGGCCCGATTGCGGTTCGAGGAGGCCGTCGATCCGGCGCGCGAGATGCCAGGGATTGTCCGGGCGCAGGGGCGGCGGCAGCAGCGCCTCGGGCAGGTCCTGATAGCAGACCGGGCGCAGGAACCGCTCGATCGCCAGGGTGCCGACCGAGGTGGTGCGGCAATCCGAGGTCGCCGGGAACGGGCCGCCATGCACCATCGCGTGGCAGACCTCCACGCCGGTCGGCCAGCCATTGGCGAGGACACGCCCGGCCTTGCGCGCCAGCAGCGGCACCAGTTCGGCGGCCAGCGGCTCGTCCGCCGGGTCGAGGTGCAGCGTCGCGGTGAGCTGCCCCCCGAGGGATTCGATCACCCGGGTGATCTCCGCGGCGTCGGCGGCTGTCACGAGGATCCCCGCGGGGCCGAACATCTCCTCGGTCAGCGCGGGGTCCGCCAGCAGGTGGCGCGCCTCCGTGCGCAGCAGCGCGGCGGGGGCGCCCCCTGGCCCCGCCTTCTCGCCGCGGGCGGCCACCGTCACCCCCGGGCGTTCGGCCATCGCGGCGACGGCGCCCTCGAACCGGGCGCGGATCTCGGCCGTCAGCATCGTGTGCGGCGCACTCTCGCGGATCGCCGCCCCGGCGGCCTGCGCGAAGGCGTCGAGCTCGGGGCCGGCGATCCCGATCAGCAGGCCCGGATTGGTGCAGAACTGCCCCGCTCCCATCGTGAGCGACTGTACGAAGCCCGTGGCCAGGGCCGCGCCCCGGGCCCGCAGGGCCGCGGGCAGGAGCAGGACGGGATTGACCGCGCTCATCTCGGCATAGACCGGGATCGGCTCGGGCCGGCCGGCCGCCACGCGCATCAGCGCCAGCCCGCCCCCGCGCGAGCCGGTGAAGCCCACGGCCTTGATCCGCGGATCCGCCACCAGGGCGGTGCCCAGCGCGTTCGACGGCCCCGGCAGGTAGGAGAACACGCCTGCGTGCAGGCCGCTCGCCGCCACCGCGGCGCGCAGGGCCCGGGCGACCAGCTCCCCGGTCCCCGGATGGGCCGGGTGACCCTTCACCACCACCGGGCAGCCCGCCGCGAGCGCCGAGGCCGTGTCGCCCCCCGCCACCGAGAACGCGAGCGGGAAGTTCGACGCCCCGAACACCGCCACCGGCCCGAGGGCGACGTGACGTCGGCGTAGGTCCGGCCGGGGCAGCGGCTGGCGCTTGTGCTGCGCCGGATCGATCGTCGCCTCCACCCAGTCGCCCGAGCGGACGAGGTTCGCGAACAGGCGCAGCTGCCCGATCGTGCGGCCGCGCTCACCCTCCAGGCGCGCCTGGGGCAGCCCGGTCTCCGCCATCGCACGCTCGATCAGCGCCGGGCCGAGATCGGCGATCGCCGCGGCCGCCGCTTCGAGGAAATCCGCCCGCGTCCCGGGATCGGTCTCCGAGAAGCTCGGGAATGCGGCCTCCGCCAGCGCGCAGGCGGCCGCGACCTCTCCGGCGCCCGCGGATGCGAAGGCCGGATCCAGGGCCGCACCGGTCGCCGCATCGACGGCCCGGAACGTCTCCAGCGTGGTCACGTCCGCTTCGCCGACCAGGGCGGTGCCGCGGATTGCCGCATTGCCTTCAGGTTGTTTACTCATACAAATAGGTTAGATCTTTTCGATCTGAGCCGCAAGCGCCTCATCCATATCGCTTATGGGTGTTGGTACTTGCGATCCTACAACTTCCGGGTACGATCTTCGGATCCTGGCCCGTCCCGTGGCTCGGACTGGAGGTCGTGGGTGAGACAGCTTCGCGGACACGAGGATATCAGGCTCCCGCTTGCGTCAGGCTCGCGTCGCATCCACGGCTCGGTGGCGCGCGATCTCGGGGTGGCGATCCTGAGTGGGCGTTACGCGCCGGGCGACGTGCTGCCCGGGGAGATCGAATTTTCGGAGCAACTCAAGGTTTCCAGAACCGCCTATCGCGAGGCGATTCGGATCCTGAGCGCCAAGGGGCTCGTGGAGAGCCGTCCGCGCACCGGGACGCGGGTGAGCCAGCGCAGCCGCTGGAACCTGCTCGATCCGGACATCCTGGCCTGGACCTTCGAATCGGAGCCGAGCGAGGCGTTCATCCGCGACCTGTTCGAGCTGCGGATGATCGTGGAGCCGGCCGCGGCGGCGCTGGCGGCCGAGCGGCGCTCGGGTCTCGACCTCGCCCGGATGGGCCATTCCCTGGAGGAGATGGGCCGTCATGGCCTCAGCACGGACGATGGCCGGGCCGCCGACCAGGCCTTCCACACCGCGATCCTGGAGGCGGCCCGCAACGGGCCGCTGATCGCCCTGTCGAGTTCCATCGCGGCGGCCGTCACGTGGACGACGATCTTCAAGCACCGCCGCCAGGGCATGCCCCGGAACCCGATGCCCGATCACCGCGCCCTCTACGAGGCGATCGTGGCGGGCGATCCGGAGGCCGCCCGCCGGACCATGACCGAGCTGGTCCGCCTCGCCCTGGCCGACACCGAACTGGCGCTGCGGCCGTAAGAATCCGGGTTTCCAAAGGGCGAGCCCTTTGGTGGGGTATGGGGGCGGAGCCCCGATATCGGGCTTCGCCCGAACCCAGCGGGCTCCGCCCTGCACCCGCGAAAGGTCCCGGACCTTTCGAATCCGGGACCTTGTGCCGGTCAGTGGTTGTCGCGCGGCAGGCCGCTGGTCTGGGCGATGCGCTGGAAGCGCTCGGCGCCCTCCAGGATCGCGCCCGTGTGCATCTGCCCGACGGTGGCGCGCTGCATCGCCTGCCAGGGCGTCTGCGAGGCCGGGTAGGCGTAGCCGCCCGCCGCCTCCAGGGCCTGTCGGCGGCGCTCCAACTCGTCCGCATCCACCAGCATGTCGGCGGTGCCCCGGCGCAGGTCGACCCGCACCCGGTCGCCGGTGCGCAGCAGGGCGAGGCCGCCGCCGGCCGCCGCTTCCGGCGAGGCGTTGAGGATCGACGCCGACGCCGAGGTGCCGGATTGCCGCCCGTCGCCGAGGCACGGCAGCGCGTGCACGCCGGCCCGGATCAGATCCGCGGGCGGGCGCATGTTCACCACCTCGGCCGCGCCGGGATAGCCCACCGGCCCGGCGCCCCGCATCACCAGCAGGGTCTCCTCGGTGATGCCGAGGCTCGGGTCGTCGATCCGGTGGTGGTAATCCTCCGGCCCGTCGAACACCACGACCGGGCCCTCGAACGCGTCCGGATCCTCGGGGTTCGACAGGTAGCGGTTGCGGAATTCCTCGCCGATCACGCTGGTCTTCATCACCGCGGCCTCGAACAGGTTGCCGCGCAGCACGAGGAAGCCGGCCGCGTCCTTCAGGGGCTTGTCGATCGGCCGGATCACGTCCGCGTCCTCGATCGTCGCGCCCCGGCAATTGTCGCCGATCGTGCGGCCGTTGACCGTCAGGGCGCCCTCGCGGATCAGGCCGCGGCTCATGAGCTGCGCCACCACGGCGGGCAGGCTGCCGGCGCGGTAGTAATCCTCGCCGAGATAGGCGCCGGCCGGCTGCAGGTTGACCAGCAGCGGCACGTCGAGCCCGTAGGTCTGCCAGTCGGCGATGTCGAGTTCGACGCCCATGTGGCGGGCGATCGCCGCGAGGTGGATCGGCGCGTTGGTCGAGCCGCCGATCGCCGAATTGACCACGATGGCGTTGAGGAAGGCGTCGCGGGTCAGGATCTCGGAGGGCTTCAGGTCCTCCGCCACCATGGCGACGATGCGCTTGCCGGTCAGGTAGGCGACCTCCTGCCGGTCGCGGTAGGGCGCCGGGATCGCCGCCGAGCCCGGCAGCATCATGCCGAGCGCCTCGGCCAGCGTGTTCATCGTGGTCGCCGTGCCCATCGTGTTGCAGAAGCCCGTGGAGGGCGCCGACGAGGTCACGAGCTTGATGAAGCCGTCATGGTCGATCTCGCCCGCCGCCAGCATCTCGCGGGCCTTCCAGACGATGGTGCCCGAGCCCGTGCGCTGGCCTTTGAACCAGCCGTTCAGCATCGGCCCGACCGAGAGCGCGATGGCCGGGATGTTCACGGTGGCGGCTGCCATCAGGCAGGCCGGGGTGGTCTTGTCGCAGCCCGTGGTCAGCACCACGCCGTCGAGCGGGTAGCCGTAGAGCAGCTCCACGAGGCCCAGATAGGCGAGGTTCCGGTCCAGCCCCGCGGTCGGCCGCTTGCCGGTCTCCTGGATCGGGTGGACCGGGAATTCGAGCACGATGCCGCCCGCCTCGCGGATGCCCTCGCGGATCCGCTCGGCCAGGACGAGGTGGTGGCGGTTGCACGGCGACAGGTCCGAGCCCGTCTGGGCGATGCCGATGATCGGCTTGCCGGAGCGCAGCTCCTCCAGGCTGAGGCCGAAATTCAGGTAGCGCTCCAGGTAGAGCGCCGTCATGTCGATATTGTCGGGGTTGTCGAACCACGCGCGGGAGCGCAGGAGCCGGGCGGTCTTGGGATCGGTCATTTGTTGGTCCGATGGGCGGGGCTGGTCGAGAAGAAGCGGTAGGTGATCACGTTCCGGTAGGTCTGGCCGGGATCGAGCCGGGCCGAGCCGAAGGCCGGCTGGTTCGGCGTGTCGGGAAAGAGCTCCGGCTCCAGCGCGAAGGCGTCCGACTGCCGGTAGGCGAGGCCGGATTTGCCCACCGCGGTCGCGTCGAGGAAATTGCCCGCATAGAACTGCACCCCCGGCTGGTTGCTGGCAATCTCCAGTATTCGGCCCGTTTCCGGATCCTCGACCCGCGCCACGGGGTGCGGCTCGGCGGTGGGCGCGTCGGTCACGACCCAGTTGTGGTCGTAGCCCCGCCCGCGCACGATCTGGATGTCCCGTCCGTCGCGGATGCGCGCGCCGATCACCGTGGGTTCGCGGAAGTCGAAGGGCGTACCCGCCACCGGACGATGCTCCCCGGTCGGGATCAGGGTGGCGTCGACCGGCGTGTAGCGCTCGGCCGGGATGGTCAGGACGTGATCGAGGATCGAGCGGCCCGAGCCCTCGCCCGCGAGGTTGAAGAAGCTGTGATTGGTCAGGTTGACGATGGTCGGCCGGTCGGTGGTCGCCTCGTAGGTGACGGTCAGCGTGTCGGTGTCGTCCAGCCGGTAGGTGACGGTCGCCGTCAGGGTCCCGGGATAGCCCTCCTCGCCGTCCGGGCTGACGTAGCGCAGGCTCACCGCGGGGGCGGCGCCGCCCGTCACGGCGGTGATGGTCCAGAGCCGCTTGTCGAAGCCGGCCGCGCCGCCGTGCAGGGCGTTCGGGCCGTCATTGGTGGTGAGCCGGTAGCTCCGCCCGTCGAGGGTGAAGCGGCCCGCCCGGATGCGGTTGGCGTAGCGGCCGACGCTCACGCCGAAATAATGGGGCTTGGCGAGGTAGCCCGCGAGGTCGTTGTAGCCGAGCACCACGTCGGCCGGCTTGCCGGCGCGGTCCGGCACGTCGAGCGTCCGCAGCAGCGCCCCCCAGGACAGGATCCGCGCCGTGACGCCCCGGCCGTTGGTCAGCGTCACCTCCTCGACCGTGCGGCCATCGGGCAAGGTGCCGAACACGGTCCGGACCGGCTCGGCCGCCTGGGCCAGGGGAATCATCGCGCCGGCGCAGAGTGTTACAGGTCCCACGCCGCGCATCGTTTCCTCCCCGGATGGATCCCCCGCTGCGCCGATCCTACGCTGGCGCGCGCAGGTGGGCGCTGTTGACCTCCGCGAATCCAGTATATACTCAGACAAATGAAACGGGCAACTCGGCGCACCGGTCCGGTGGCCTACAGGGAGAGGAAACGCGCGATGGCAGCACCGATCGCGAGCGTCGGACCGGTGGCGGGCCGGACGGCCGCGGCCGGCGCGCAGGATCAGGGGAGCTATCGCCCGGCCCTGTCGCTGCTGGCCAGCCTGTTCTTCATGTGGGGCTTCATCACGGTGATCAACAACACGCTGCTGCCGCACCTGCGCAGCGTGTTCGACCTCGACTACACCCAGACCACGCTGATCGAGTCGGTCTGGTTCATCGCGTATTTCGTGGCCTCGCTCCCGGCGGCGAAGCTGATCGCGCGGGTCGGCTACCAGCGCGCCCTGGTGATCGGCCTCGGCATCATGGCGGCCGGCACCTTCGGGATGGTGCTGGCCTCCCGTGAGGTCTCCTACGCGATCACGCTGACCGCCCTGTTCGTGATCGCGAGCGGCATCACCCTGCTGCAGGTCGCTGCCAACCCCTACGTGGCGGTGGTCGGCCCGGCCGAGAGCGCCTCGGCGCGGCTCAACCTCGTGCGGGCGTTCAACGCGCTGGGCACCACCCTGGCGCCGCTGTTCGGCGGCTATCTGATCCTCGGCCGCTCCACCTCGGGCAACGCCGCGGCGGGCACCGTCCTGACCCCGGCCGAGCGGCTGGCCGACGCGCAGTCGGTGCAGCTGCCCTACCTGATCGTGGCGGCGGTGCTCATCGTGCTCGCCGTGGTGATCGCCCGGTTCCCGCTGCCGGCCATCGGCGGTGAGGCGCCCGTTAAGGCCGGGCGCGTGAGCGGGTCGCTCTGGCGACACCGCAACCTCGTCTTCGGCGTGCCGGCGATCTTCATCTACCTGATCGCCGAGATCGGGGTGTCGAACCTGTTCATCAGCTTCGTGGCGCAGCCCGAGATCGGCGACCTGACCCACGCCCAGGCCGCGCGCTACCTGTTCCTGCTCTGGGGTGGGATGATGATCGGCCGCTTCGTCGGCAGCTACCTGATGCAGAGCCGGCCGGCCGAGGCGGTGCTCGCCGGGGCGGCGATCGGCGCCTGCGCGGTGATGCTGGTGGCGGCCTGCGCGACGGGCCAGGTGGCGATGTGGGCGCTGATCGCGGTGGGGCTGTTCCACGCGATCATGTTCCCGACGATCTTCACCCTCGGCATCCGCGGTCTCGGGCCGCTCACCGAGAAGGGGGCGGGGCTGCTGATCATGGCGATCGCGGGGGGCTCCCTGGTGGTGGTGCAGGGCTGGGCGGCGGACCGGTTCGGGCTGCAGACCTCCTTCCTGATCACCGCATCCTGTGAACTCTACGTGCTGTTCTACGCCGTCTGGGGCTGCCGGGCCCCGCGCGCGGCCTGACCGAAAGGCGAAGTCATGGAATCAGGGATCCGCATCGTCGCCCGTTCCGGAAGCCAGATCGGGCGCGACCGGCTCGGCGAGGGCCCGATCTGGGTGCCGGAGCGGGGCACGCTGTTCTGGGTCGACATCGAGGCCCCGGCCTTGAACTGGCTCGATCTCGCGCGCGGCGAGACCGGCCGCCGGCCCTTCCCGGAGCCTTTGGGCTGGATCATCCCCCGCGCCGGCCGGCGGGATTTCGTCGTCGGGCTTAAGAGCGGCTTCGCGACCTACGACTTCGAGGCCGACCGCATCGTGCCGGTCGGCGATCCGGAGCCGGACTACCCCGACAACCGGCTGAACGACGCCAAGGTGGATTTCGCCGGCCGGATCTGGGCCGGCAGCATGCACCAGGCCGAGACCGCAATCTCGGGCTCCCTGCACCGGCTCGACCCCGATCTGACCTGGCAGCGGATGGACGGCGAATACGGGGTCGCCAACGGGCCGACCTTCAGCCTCGACGGCCGGATCATCTATCACAGCGACAGCGCCGCCAGGACGGTCTACGCCTTCGACCTCACGGCGGACGGGACGCTCTCGGGCAAGCGGCCGTTCCTGCGTTTCCCTGACGACTGGGGCTGGCCCGACGGGATGACCACGGATGCCGAAGGCTGCCTCTGGATCGCCCATTGGGGCGGTAGCCGGATCAGCCGGGTGGATCCGGACGGACGCCTGATCCGGGCGGTCGCGCTGCCCGCCCCCAACATCACGAGCTGCGCCTTCGCGGGCGACGGGCTCGACCGCCTGTTCGTCACCTCGGCGTCGCGGGGGGCGGAGGGCGTGCCGGAGGCCGGGGCGCTGTTCGAGCTCGATGTCGGCGTGGTCGGGCTGCCGCCCCGCGCCTTCGGGGGCTGACGGCGACCGGATCGACGGTCCGGCCGTGTTCCCCCGGATCGGGGGATGCGGCGCCGCCCCGCGAGCCCTAGTGCATCGATCCAGACGGAGGCGTCAGCCGAGTCTGGAAAAATTGATGCAAAACCAAAGAACTCGTGCTCACTCGCATGAACGAAGTGAATGCGTCAGAGCACTTGGGTCCCGCTGACCCCGAGACACGAGACCACCTTCAGCCCGCCCGGCCCCGGCCGCGGCGGGCTTCTTGTCGGAGGGGGCAGGACGATACCTGTTTCCGATCCGGGCGGACTTAAAGGGTTTCCATATTCGATCAATCGCTCGCGTATCCGCGCGTCTTTATCTCCGATCCGGCCGGTCCTAGACTGGATCGGGACGGCCGATTGCGTTCCCTTCGGGAGCGCCGCCCCGGCCGGCCGGAGGTGACGATGGGCCAGACGACGATCAAGGACGTCGCGCGGCGGGCCGGCTTCAGCTTCCAGACGGTGTCGCTGGTCCTGAACCACCCCGAGAAGGTCGCCCGGACCACCCGCGCGACCATCGAGGCGGCCATGCGCGACCTCGACTTCGTGCCGAGCCTCGCGGCGCGCGCGCTGCGCAAGAAGCCGAGCCGCAGTATCGCCTGCGTATCCTGCCTGGGGCCTGAGACCGCCGACGATGGGTCGGACCCGTTGCCGGAGACCGACCCGGGTCTCGTCCTGCAGGCCTTCGCGCAGGTCACCGACCAGCACGGCTACACGCTGATCCACCGGCGCTGCCGCAGCGACGACCCGGGCAGCCCAGCCCGGATCGCGAGCCTCGTGAGCGAGGCCCGGGTCGACGGCCTCGTGGTCTTCGCCGAGCGGCGGGACGATCCGCTGATCGCCCTGCTGCAGGCCAAACGGTTCCCGTTCGTGGTGTTCGGCCTCGACGTGCCGGGCGCGCATTGCGCCGTGCGGGCCGACCGCGACGCGGTTCACGAGGCCGTCGCCTACCTGGCGCGGACCGGCAGCCGCGCGATCGGCTTCCTCAAGGGGGATGGTCGGCGGCTGCACACCGCGAGCGAGCGGTTCCGGGGCTATCGCGACGCCCTGGCGGAGGCGGGCCTGCCCCCGCGCGACGACCTCGTGGTGCCGTGCGACTGGACCTCCGGGGGCGGCTACCGGGCGACGCTCGACCTGCTCGACCGCTCCGCGCGCCCGGACGCGATCGTGGCGGCCGACGACCGGGTGGCGTTCGGGGTTCTGAAGGCGCTGCACGACCGGGTCGTGGCGGTGCCGGGGGCGATCCGCGTCGTCGGCTTCGACAACCTCGCCCAGGGGGCCTACACGATCCCGAGCCTGACCTCGATCGCGGTGCCGACCCTCGCCATGGTGCGGTTCGCCTTCGCGACGCTGGCGGCGGTGATCGCGGGGACGCGGGCCCCGGACGACCTCGCCCGGGCGCTGTTCCCCACCCGCCTGGTCCTGCGCGAGTCCACGGCAACCCGGACGCCGTAGGGCGGGACGCGCCCTACTCCGCGGCGAGCACAGGATCGGCCCCGAACTGGGCCGCGTGCAGGCGGCCATAGGCGCCGCCCGCTTCCAGCAAAGCCGCGTGGCGGCCCGTCTCGACCACGCCGCCCGCCCCCAGCACCACGATCCGGTCGGCATCGCGGATGGTGGCGAGGCGGTGGGCGATCACCAGGGTCGTGCGCCCGCGGGCGAGGTCGGCGAGCGCCCGCTGGATCTCCCGCTCGGTCTCGGTGTCGAGTGCCGAGGTCGCCTCGTCGAGGATCAGGATCGGCGGGTTCTTCAGAAAAACCCGGGCGATGGCGATGCGCTGCTTCTGCCCGCCCGACAGGCGCACCCCGCGCTCGCCCACCACCGTGGCGAGGCCCTCGGGCAGGCTGTCGATCAGCTCGTTGAGCCGGGCGCGCCGGGCGGCCGCGTCGATCTCGGCCTCGGTGGCGTCGAGGCGGCCATAGGCGATGTTCTCGCGGATCGTCCCGGCGAACAGGAACACGTCCTGCTGCACGATGCCGATCTGGCGCCGCAGGGCGGCCAGCGTGATGGCGCGGATGTCGATCCCGTCGACGGTGATGCGCCCTGCCGCGACCTCGTAGAAGCGCGGCAGCAGGGCGCACAGCGTCGTCTTGCCGACCCCCGAGGGGCCGACGAACGCCACGGTCTCGCCCGCCGCCACCGCGAGGTCGAGGCCGGAAAAGACCGGGCGGCCGGCGCCGTAGCCGAAGCCCACCCCCTCGAAGCGGATGTCGCCGCGCAGGGATTCCACCGCCCGGGCGCCCGGCCGATCGGTGATGTCGGGCTCGGTGGCGAGCAGCTCCTGGTAGCGGCGGAAGCCCGCGACCCCCTTGGGATAGGTCTCCACCACGGCGCCGATCTTTTCCAGCGGCCGGTAGAACACGCCGACCAGCAGCAGGAAGCCGACGAAACCCCCGGGCGTCAGGTCGCCCCGGACCACGTAGGCGGCGCCGCCGAGCAGCACCGCGATCTGGACGAGGCGCAGGCCGAGATAGTTGATCGACAGCCCCGCCGCCATCAGCCGGTAGGCTTCGAGCTTGGTGTCGCGGTAGCGGGCGTTGTCCAGGGCGAACAGGGCGCGCTCGTGCGGCTCGTTGGCGAAGGCCTGGACGACCCGCATGCCGCCGACATTCTCCTCGATCCGGGCGTTGAAGGCCCCGACCCGGCCGTACTGCGTCTGCCAGTTGCGGGTCATCCGGCCGCCGTAGCGGATCGACACGAAGGCGATCAGCGGCAGGATCGCCCCGGTGATCAGCGCCAGGGGCGCGTGCACCGTGACCATCAGCGCGAAGGCGCCCAGCAGCGTCATGATGGCGATGAACAGGTCCTCGGGCCCGTGATGGGCGACCTCGCCGATCTCCTCCAGGTCCTTGGTCACCCGGGCGACGAGGTGGCCGGTCTTCTGGCCGTCGTAGAAGCGGAAGGAGAGCTTTTGCAGGTGGTCGAAGGCCCGGGCCCGCATCGTGGTCTCGATATTGATGCCGAGCACGTGGCCCCAATAGGTCACCACCACCATCAGTCCGGCATTGGCGACATAGACCAGCGCCAGACCGGCGGCGGCGAGCACGATCAGGCCCCAATCCTGCCGGGGCAGGAGGCTGTCGATGAAGCTCTTCACGGCGATGGGGAAGCCGAGCTCCAACAGGCCCGACAGCACCGCGCAGCCGAAATCGACCAGGAACAGGGTCCGGTACGGCCGGTAATAGGCGAGGAAGGCCTTCAGCATCGCGGCTCGGATCAATTCTGGGCGGCGCACGCGACGGGACAGAGCGCGCCGCAGGACGGCACCCCCGGCAGGCGGTGGCGCAGGCAGCAGACCCGCCGCCGCCGGCAGCCCGACGCCCCCGGGCAGAGCGCCTGCGCCAGCGGGCTCTTAGAACAGGCCGGGCCGGCGCGCCATCCGAGGCAGGCCGCGACGTCGTCACAGGCCGCCTCCGCTCCGTCTGCGAGTTCCCGCGCGACGTAGTCGAGGATCACCGCGGCGTTGCCCCAGAGGATCCGCGGGGCGATCCCGCACCGTTCGTGGCACAGCTCTACGAACGGGCGCAGATGCGCCTCCACCAGCCCGGCCAGGCCGGGGGCCGCGCAGGATCCGTACCCCTCTGCGGGCAGGCGGAAGCGGCAGGGCCGGCCGGCCGCGTCGCGTTCGAGGCTCAGCGCCTCGAAGGCGAGCGGCAGCGGCCGGCCGAGGCGGACCAGGGCGGTCAGTGCCGGCGTCGCCAGGGCGGCGAGGTAGAACTGGCTCCAGTACGAGACCAGGACGCGCCGGTCGCAGGCCGCGCATCCCGCCGCGGGGCCGAGCCCCGCCGCGAAGGCGTCGAGCGTCGCGTCGAACACGCGCGGGTCGCGCAGCGCCCGGAGCGGCATCGTCCCGGGGCCGCCGGGGCCATCGGCGACGCCGTCCCGGTAGGCGGCGAGCGAGTCGGGAACCTGTGCGGCGACCGCGGCAGCGATCATCGCGCGCCCGCCCCGTCCGCCCGCAGGGTCCGGTCCACCGCGACGGCGAGCCACGCCACCGCGGCGGCGTAGGGCAGCAGGGTGGCGGCGAAGTAGCCCGGCCAGCCGATCCAGCCGGCGAGCGCCGGGGCGGCGACCCGCAGGGGCATCGCGGCGAAGAAGGCCGCCCCGAACAGCAGCGCGTAATCGGTGGCGGGGCTCGGTCCCTGCGCCCAGCGGTAGATCATGTTGAACACCGGCACGCCGAGGAACCCGCCCGCGACGAAGCTCAGCACCGCGGCGGCGACCGCGAGATCGGTCATCCGGCCCGCGCAGGCTCCGGCCATCAGAGCCCCGGAGGCGAGGACGCCGACGGCGCCGAACCCGATCAGCCGGACCGTGCCGAACCGGGCGGCGAGCCCGCCCGCCGCCAGCGCCATGACGAGGTTGACCGCCGGCAGGACGGTGCCGGTCAGGAACCCGACCTGCCCGAGCGGCAC
>NZ_JALNUM010000063.1:0-36604 GCF_026540795.1 Methylobacterium sp. GC_Met_2 | reverse complement strand
TCGGCGAGAGCCAGGAGTGTGGTCTCTCGCACAAGGCGAAAACTCATTCCTACTTAAAGAAGGAGCGGCGATCCAAGCAGGAAACGCCCAGCTACATCTGACAAATGCCATTCCAGTACCCAATCACGACGTTCCACTGGCTGAGGTACTGGAGTTCAAAATTAGACGAAGAGACGAACTGCAGCTGCTACGCCGTGAAATCGACACGCTGATCGCCAGCATGGATGATGCCGCTGACAAACAGCAAGAGTTAAAAAGGTTAGTCAAGAACGTTGACGGAGCATGCGCCGACGCAATTCGTGTTGCAAATGAATGGCAGTTCCCAGTGCGCTTAACGAATTTCAAATCTACATACAAGGTGAGGCCTTTTCAGACCCTGGCTGGTATAATGACCGGTGTTTTTGGCAGCCAAGCAACGGAGCTGACACAAAGCCATACTGCTCTAGCTGGTCTAGCAGGTGCCGCTATAGCTACGGCGCCAGCATTTGAACTAACGTTTGACGGCCTCGAATGGCGCGGGTTGCGACCCAGACAAGGACCGTATCGGTACGTCTATGAGTTCCACAGGGAACTGTTCTAAACGCGGGGCCAGATCCGCAGCCCATTCGGGCAAATTAGATCCCAAGCTTTCTCCGCATAGACAGCACACAGGTAACCAGCTCCAAAAACGAGAGCGGCGTGCTGGCTGAAGGCCCAAGCGAGTGCGCCGAGCACGCCTGCGACTATGAGGTTGACGGCGGCGCGCATCGCTGTCGATCTTCAAACTGTTTTGCGGGCGTCTTCGTATAGCAGACCGGGACGGAATTGCTAAAAACCCCGTGCAACCCAAGCCGCTCCGGAAACCACTCGCTCGGCCCCGCCCCGATCTGCTCACGGGGCGGGGGAGCGTCCGATCTCACCAGCGGTTGGGCCTAGCCAATACGCAACGCCGCTCAGGATGCAGGATAACCGAGGCTCGTTAGTGGACGGTACCGGCGACTGCACGACGATCGTCTCGATCCGCGATCGCACCTGCGCTTGAGACCGCCGGAGCGAAGTCCGGTCGTGCTCGGTGCCCGCCTGAAGCCAAATGGCTCATCCACGACCGGGCGACCGCCAATCGCTCGCAAAGGATCGTTGTGTCGAGGTCGCATGCCTGCGCTGACGTCGGCCGGCGGCCGGTAGTGTGATCGACGGCCATGCATCCCCCGAGTTGATCAGTCCCGCGTGAGCTTGGAGAGTTGCTCGATGATCTCTGCTGCGCCGCAACACAGGAACGTGACAGGGGCGCT
Source organism: Methylobacterium sp. GC_Met_2 (assembly GCF_026540795.1). Taxonomy (NCBI): domain Bacteria; kingdom Pseudomonadati; phylum Pseudomonadota; class Alphaproteobacteria; order Hyphomicrobiales; family Methylobacteriaceae; genus Methylobacterium; species Methylobacterium sp. GC_Met_2. The sequence continues at coordinate 35,333 of NZ_JALNUM010000063.1, read as the reverse complement.
TCCCAGAACAAAAAAGCCCACCGCGGCGAACCGGGCGGGCTTCTCAGATCCGGATCGTGAGGGGCGATAGGCCGGATCCGTTTACAGCATGCCGGCTGGATCTTAACGAAAACGCCCGCCGCGGCTGTGAGCCGGGCAGGCGCTCCCAGATCCGAGCCTCGGGTGTTGAGAACGAGCGGATCCACTAACGGAGCTACCGCGCTGCAGCGCAAAAGGAAGCCCCGAGAGGCGGGGGCCGGACACCGTATCTGGGCCGGCGATCATAGAGATCATCCAAGCGATCGGTCGGCAGTGGGCACAGGCGAAATAGGCCTGGAACGCAAAAAGCGCCCCCGGCCAAAGCCGAGGGCGCCAGGGGCAGTGTGAAGCAGAGCGTGAAGCGGCGGCTATAGGCCGGGCGCGCTCACGTCGGGCATCCGCTGCGGTACGCGCAGCATGCCGAAGGCTTCATGGTAGTAGACGGTCATCTCCAGCCGCACCGGTGCGGAGGCCGGGATAGTGTCGAGGTCCACGCAGTAGCGCTTGCGGAAAGGCCCGATCTTGCTCGCGCCGACCCTGCGCCACGGGATGCCGTTCGCCTCGCCGTAGACCGCCACGACCATGCGCCCGGCGATCCCGCCCGCGTAGAGGAAGACGTCGAGGTCGTCTGACGAACCCTCGCGGACCTTGATCCCGGACGCGTCCCAGCACAGGCGTTCGCGGGTACGCTCGATGCGATCGGCGCGCAGGTCGACGCGCACCGGGAACGCGGTGGCTACAACGAGAGGCCCCGCAAGGAAGGCAAGCAGCAGTGCCCACGCGAAGGCGCACGCGGCCAGGGCGACCTTGTAGGTCCGGAACTCGGCGCCGCTCATGGGTGGGCCGCCTTCGCGATCCACCACACCAGGCCGCCTACCCCGGAGACCGAGGCGGTGATGAGCGCCCCCGCGATCGTGCGGATGAGCCAGGTCTGGCCCTTCTCCAACTTCTCGATCCGGCTCTCGGCCGCCGCGAGGTCGCGCGTGGTGGCGTACGCGGCGAGCGAAGCCACGAGGTTCTTCACATCGTGGGCGAGGTTCTTGATCTCGGTGCTGACCGAGCCCTCGAAGCGCGCGAACGCAACCTCCATCGAGGAGCTCCGGCCGTCCGGTCCGGTATCGGGCATGGTGGGCCCCCAAGGCTTGAGAGGCGCGCGCCGGCGTTCCGGTCGCGCGTTGTGTCATGCGAACCGGCCTCTCTTGAGAGACAAGCCGCCTGTGTTCGGTGGATGAGGAGCAACAGCAGGCGGGAACCCCGTGAAAGTTTCACGGGCTTGATGGGCCGATCAGGGCCTGGCGAAGTCGCGCCGGACGGCCGCGATCCAGGCCTGGGCACGCGCGCCGCAGGCCGCCTTGGACCGATCGAGGATCTTGGCCCGGCCGATGATCCGGACGACGTCGGCCCGGGTCAGCGATCGATCCGGGATATCCGGGAAGCTCGGTCGGACGCAGGCCTCGATGCCCTCGGGCGGGGCTGGCATCGTCACCCGGATCTGGGCCGGCGCGGCCGGATCGATCGCGGGGACGAAGTCTTTAGAGCCGGCGCAGGCGCTGAGACCAAAGCCGAGGCAGGCAAACGCCATTGCGGTGCGGATCTTTGGCGAGCGCATCGGTCAGCTCCTTGATCTTGAGGGTGTCGGTCTGGCGTTCGGCCTGGTCGCGGGCGCGCAGCTCGATCGCCTCCTGCGTGATCGCCTCGGCCTTCTCGGCGCGCAGCTGCTCGGCCCGGATCGCCACAGCGTGATCGTGCACGAGCATGCGGCGGGCGCCGTCGGTCGCCGCGACCTGCCAGCAGAAGGCGAAGGCCGCGACGCCGGCGGCGGCCGTGAGAGCGACGATGCGCAGGCGTGCGGGCAGGACGATCCGCCCGAGCACCAGGATGGCGAAGGCGGCACCGAGGATCTTCAGCGTCACCGGCGACATCGCTGCCCAGAGCAGGGACGCAAACGCCGTCAGGATGCCGGTCCAGGAGAAGTCGAACATCAGGCGCGCGCTCCGGTGAGATGGGGGAAGCGGCGCGCGAGGACCTCCGGCACGGGCCGGCCGGCATCATCCCAGCGCGCGTAGAGGCCGTAGAGGGCGCCGGCGATGATCAGGACGCCGACCACCACGCCGAAGACGGTCCCGGCCTGGATGTGCCCGTTGGCGTCATCGATCTGATCCTTGAGGCCGACGATGTCGCTGACCGTGACGAACGAGGCGCCACCCGCCGCGATCGCGCCGCCCTGGACCGTGCGGCTCTGGACGAGGTTCGCGTCCTTGGCCGGCACCGCCAGGGGCGCGGCGGTGTCGAGGGCGGCGAGCGTGTCGTCGTCGAGCTCGCCCGTGACGGGCAGGCCGGCCTTCTTCTGCAGGAGCTGCACGGAGGCCGTAGTGCGGTCGCCGTGCTCGCCGTCGACTTTGCCCACGGGGTAGCGAAGGGCCTTCAGCTTCGCCTGGGCGGGGATCACCCGCAGCGCCGCCTTCGCCTTGGCGAGGTAGGCGCGGCACTCGCCGAGCCCGGTCTCCCCACCGTTCACGCGCCGGCGCAGGGCCTCGACGTCGTCGGCGTCCGCGAGCGCGTTGCAGTCGTGGTCGGTCCAGAAGGTGAGCGCGGCCGCGATGGCGCCAGCTGGCGCGCGGAGCTTGTCCGGATCGGCCTCGAACCCGGCCGCGCGATAGTTCGCCCGACCGGTGGTCTGGAGCGCGCCGCCGCCGCGGTAGCGCCAGCCGTCGCCGGGCTGCACGTTGCCCATCCGGCCGCCGTAGACCTTCTCCGCCAGCGCCTTCGGGCTACCCGCGAAGGGGCGAGCTGAGGCAGCCGTCGGGAAGCGCTTCGGCCAGACCGCGCACAGGCGCTCGGCGGTGTAGAACAGGTTCTCTTCGAGCTTGGTCAGGCCACCGGTCTCCGTCGCCACCTGGGCGACGAAGTGGGCGATCCGGTCCGGCGTGGTGATCTCGGCCGCCGCGATCCGGTCATCGGCCGCGACGAAGGCCGCCACGAGGTCGGCACGCGCATGCGGCGCGACGGCGGGGAGGATCCGCTTCCAGTCGGTCATGACGGCCATCGGGGTTCAGAAGGGGATGGAGAGGCGCAGCCGCAGCGGCGCGAGCTCGTCGAGCTCCAGGGTGCGCAAGCGCTCGGCCTCGCGGATGAGCGTACCGTTCGGCGCGATCGGCGCGGCCGCCAGCAGGCTCGCCGCGCTCGGCCGGGTCGGCAGGTGCGGTCGGCCGCCGGCGGCGCAGGGTGCGGCCGCCGGCGGGAGGCAGACGACGGCGACGATCGCCGCCAGGAGCAGGCGCCGCATCAGCGCGCGTCCGCCACGCGGCGGCCGGAGCCCACGACATCGACCCGCACCCGGGCGAGGCCGCAGGCGCCGAGCGCCCGACAGGATCCCGTCGACAGGTCGATCAGACGACCGAGCCGGCGGTGCGGGCCGCGATCGTTGACCCGGACGACGATGCTCCGGCCGGTGGCCAGATGCGTCACCCGCAGACGGGTGTTGAACGGGACGTCCCAGATCGCCGCCGTCAGGCTCATCGGCTGGAACCGCTCGCCGTTCGCCGTACGGCCGCTCTTGTTGATGCGGAAGATCTCCCGGCCATAGGTCGAGGCGATCCCCTCCCAGGCCTGGGCGGATGCGGGGGCGAGCAGCGCACACGACAGCGCGGCCCGCAGCGCGAGGCGCTGCAGGAGCATGGGAGATCTCCGGGCTTGCTGGGGCGAGCGGGCTAGAGGCCGCTCAGATGCGGAACCACGTCGTCGAGGCGGCGCGGTAGACGAGGCCGAACGGCGCGGTCGGGCCGATGGTCGTGGGCGCCCCGACGATCGACCGGCCCGAGCCCGCCGATACGGTCAGCGTCGTGATCGTGTAGCGGGACGTCACCCGGATCACTTGCCCATCACCGGGACTCGCCGACAGGGTGAGCGTGGTCGATCCGAGGGCAGCGACCGGCTCGAAGACAATGATCGTGGAGCCGTCGTGCTGGTAGGACCCGCCGACCACGGGGGTGATCCCCTGCAGGGTGTAGGCGAGGCTGTCGCCCGCCGGCGGCTCCGCGAGGCCCGCGGGCGTGACCACGACGGCTTTGCGGGCAGTCATGGGCGGCGGCCTCAGTTGCGGGCGACGGGCTCGCCGCGGGTGAACTGAAGGGTGTTGGCGTCCAGCACCTTGCCGACCTTCTGGAAGGTCTGGCCGGCCGAGGCCGCACCGGTCGCCGCCACCGCGCCGGGTGTGGTCGCCGACAGGAAGGCATCGCCCGGGGTGAGGCCGGTGAAGCCCGGGACGATGCCGCTCGACAGGAAGACCTGAGCCTGGGCGCCCGAGGCGACGGCGGCCAGCACGTAGCCGTCGGCTGCCTTACCCTGGGTCGAGCCATCGGCGTTGCGCGCGGTGATCGTGCCTGCGTTCGAATACAGGTTCACGAGGCACGGACCGGCCAGAGCTTCGGAAGCGGTGCAGGTCTTCACGTCGGCGGCGACGCCTGGGGGCATCATGGTCGGGTCGAGCGTGCCGGCGGGGCCGAGCGCCGGGATCTGGCCGGCGTTGGCCGAGCCGCCGACGATCACAGGGATGATCTCTGCGAGCCCAGTGGCGAGCATGCCGACGAAGCGCTGGATCGAGAAGGCCATGGTTGTCCTCTGTTCAAGCGAGGCGGACGGCCATGTGCAGGCCGACTAGGATGCGGGTCGCCGAAACCGCGAAGGCGACTTGCTGGCTGAAGGCGGAGACGGGCTGAGCCGGCGGCGCCTGCGTCAGGGCGCCATTCAGGCCGCACCAGATCGGGCCCGGGACCCAGGCCCAGGACGGGTCGTCCATCGTCCCAATGCTGCGGACGGTGACCTGGGATCCGGCGAGCGCGGCGCCGGTCGAAATGCCGAGCACGCGCAGGATATGGTCGGGGTCGTCGGCGGAGGCGTGGACCGCGCTGCCGTTCAGACCGAGCCCGATCACGCGCTGGCCGCCGAGGTCAGCATCAGCCGCGAAGGGGGTAAGCCCGACATCCGGGCCGGCGGGGCCTGCCGGCCCGGCCGTTCCGGGCGCGCCCGGCGGACCCTGAAATGGCGCGAGCGCGGCCGGCCCGAGCCCGGCACAACGGGAACAGGACATGGCGGGCTCGCCGAATATTGGTGGGGACGGGCCGGCGTTCAGCTGCCGAGCGTCAGGTCAAGAACACCCCGCGCAGCGTCGGCCGCGCGGGGCAGGTCATCACGACGACGTGCCCGTCGTCAGAGCTTTCACGCCCGCCTTCGACACCTTGAAGCCGTGGACCGTGACGCGCACGACATGGTTCGGGTACGTGCTCGGGTCGCCCGTATCACCTGTCCAGCCGAGGAAGCTCGGACGCATGCCGGCTGCGTTCGTGACCTCGACGGCATCGCTGCCGCCGACTGAGATCCAGGACGAGGTGCCGTCGCTCGCAATGGCGATACGGGTCTGCGCGGCGGCGCTCCCCGCGCTGCTGGCCTGCGGCCCACCGGAGCCGTCAGCCGCATACCCGACGACGCTGTTACCACCCGCATAGATCATGGTGCCGGGCCCGCTCGGGCTCGATCCCACGATGCGCGCACCGTTGGGCACGCCCGAGAAGTTATCGACCTCGACCATCAGGGTGAACGGCCCCTTGGTCGGCATGGCATTGAGAACCGCCGTCGTGAAGGCGCACTGCTTGCCCGCGGTGGCGAGACCGGCAGACTCGATCACGGGCGAGCCGGTCACGAGGTCGGCGATGCTGGACACGCCGTAGTAGCCCGGCGTCCCCACGAACTTCGCGTCGATCAGCGGCGCTTGCCCGTCCGCCTGCAGCGGCGTGAAGCCAGCCGCCGCAGGTGCTGCTCCCGCGACCGCGAGCGTGACTGGCGCGGGGTTGATGAGCCCCCCGTCGTTCGTCCAGCTCAGGGTTACGCTCTGATCGCTCGCCGGTGCTGTGTAGGTCACCACTTGGTAGACGTTGAGGGTGTTCGCCGGGACGAAGAACGAGGCCGGGGAGAACGTCCCGCCCTTGCCGCCATCGTTCGGCGTGAAGGTCCCGCCTGTCGCCGGGATACCGCGCCAGTCGAACACGAAGGAACTGACTGCCAGCCGGTAGCTGCTGGCGGGCCCCGTGAAGGCGGCCGTCGGCGAGACGCTGACCCCGTTGTAGAGCGCCATCACGACGCGCTGCGGACGGGGACGCGTGCCACCATCGCGGTAACTCAGGTTGTTCGCATCCGCGATCGTGGTGTCGCTGTCATGATCCCAGGCGGTGATCGGGTAATCCCACGCCCGGCAGAACGCGAGCGTGGCGTCGAGCATGCCCGGCCGACCGGTCCAGTACGTGCCGTCGAGGCCGACCGCCATCTCGCCGATGTGGCCCTTGCCACCATTGGCGGACACGAAGGCACGGAAGTTGGCCGAGATCCGATTGACCAGGACACGGACCGGCACGCCCTGCGCGATGGCGTTGGCCGAGCCATAGTCACCGCTGGCGCCGCCGCCGACCGGATAGGTGTGGAACGACCAGCGGATGTTCCTGAGCGGATCCAGATCCAGCGAGTAGAGCCCGCTGGCGATGTCGGCATCGGTGATCTCGATGATGATTTCGCCGGTGTATCCGGCCGCGCGCATGGCCGAGATCGCGGCCTTGTAGGCGTTCGTGCAGACCGTTGCGCTGACGGCCGGCTCGTTCTGCATGTCGAACCCGACCATGCCGGGCGCATTCTTATATCTGGCCGCCAGGCCAGACATCAGGGTCACATACTGCGCCTGCGTATAAACGCCGTCAGCATTGCCGAGATAGTGATAAGCCGTCGTGTCGTTGATGTTCGACTGATTGGCGCAGACGATGAAGGAGTTGTGGACGTCGATGATCCACGAGATGCCGGCGGCAGCGAGCTTTGCGCCAGCAGCATCCAGCGCCGAGAGCGTACCCTGGTCGAAAGACCCATTCCGGTCGGGGTCGATCTGCTCGTGCCGGATCGGGATACGGACGAACTTGACGCCGTAGGAAACCAGATCGGCGACAATCGCGTCGGTGAGAGCGCGATAGGACGACCCGGCCACGGTCGGATTGACGGGCCCGTACCCGAAAAACAGGTTGAGGTTCACGCCCGCGTTGAAGCGTCGGCCCGGGAGGTCGCCGAAGGGGTCGAACGCGAACAGGGTGCGGACCGCTTGCTCGACGACACTGAGCGCGCGGCTGTAGACCGCGACCTTCGTGTAACGGTAGCCCGTGGGCAGTGCGGCGAGAGCACCCGTCCCATAGACCCGCTCGGGCGATGAGCCAGGCGCGATCGACTGCCGCTCCAGGATGTAGGAGCCGCCCGCCGCGAGGTAGGCCGACGCTGTCCCCGAGAGCGTCACCACGTCCGCGGCGCGCGTGACGGCGGCGGTGGTGGTGGCGATTGGGGAGGTCGGGAAGCTCCCGGCCTCCATCTGGACCACACCGGCGAAGATGCCCTTGCCGACCGTGCCGACGTAGCCGCGGCCGGAATTGGCATAGTCCGTCGAGCACGGGCCGATATAGGCGTTCGCGGTGGTCGCGGTGGCCGGGGCGGTGAAGACCACCGACACGCGATACAGACCGCTGGGCAGGAGCGTGATGGAGGCCGCCTTGCCCGACACGGACCCGGCCAAGTCGCCCCCGACCAGCACGGCGCCCTTGCCGGTCAGGCTGTAGAACACGACCATCGCGCCGGCCAAGCCGCCGGTGGTGTTGATGTTGAGCTGCACGTGCCCGGCGGTCTCGCCGGCCGCCCCGGCATCGAACGAGAAACAGTTCGCCTGCCCCGCCACGAGCGCGATGCCGTCCTGCTCCATCTGGCGCACGGTCGAGGCGGTCGAGGCGGCGGCGATGAGCGCCATCGTCTTCGACCCGTCCGCGCCGTTGGCCGCGTTGAATGTGATCGCGGTATTGGCCGAGTCGTTGTTCGAAATCGACCAAGCGGCTGACGTGGGTTGGTTCTGGCTGGCCGTGTTCGTCGCCTGCGGCTCCACGAGCAAGGCTGGCGCGCCGGTCGCGAAATCGAACCGCGGCGCACCCGAGGCGGCCGAGGCCCGCGCGCCGACCACGGTGGTGCCAGACGTGGCCGCCCCGGTGTAAGTCGCCGCGGAGGCCCGGGCGAGCGACAGCCAGGACGGCAAGGCTTCGCCCGCCAAGTCCCCGACGAGCGCGGAGAGCGCCAGGACCGCGGGGATGACCGCGGTCGATCCGAGCAGAGCGGCCCGGCGCGCGCCGAAGAAGGGGGGCATGCGGTCAGTCCTGATAGATGCCGAGGCCAACGGAGAGGTCGGAGGCGGTCGAGATCGCCACCGAACCGCGCGCAACGAGGATCGCTTTCAGATCCACGCCGGATGCGGCGCTGAGCAGGGCCCCGATGCCGTCGAGGCGGGCGAGCGAGGGCGTGCCGAGGCTGGTCCAGCCCGTGAACGACAGGACCTTCGACACCTTGTCGAAATCGGCCGGGTCGACGGCGAAGGTCGCGTTGTCGGCGAGCCCCGTCAGTACGGTCGGCGTGTCGCGGAAGATCACGAGATCGACCGGGGCGGAGAGTGCGACCTTGGCGTGCAGCGAGGCCGATTGTGCGGTCGCAGACTTGCCCGCGGCGCGCAGGACGCCGGAGAGCGTCATCAGCCCGCCTACGCACTTGCCGCTGGCGTAGGTCGTTCCGGCCGTGAGGGCAGGCACCGCAACGATGCGCTTGCTGTCGCTACCGACGCTGCCGAGGTGGCTCTCTGTGGCCGCTGGGGTAACACCTAGGCCTGCCTGCAGCGCCGTGGTGATCGCCGCCACGGTGGCGTCCTTGGCCGCGCCTATAGGCAGGCCTTTGCTCTGCTCCACATAGGATCCGACCGCCGGGGTCACGGCCGCGCCGGTCATCATGTTGTGCCAGTAGGACGCGACGATCCCGCCGGAGACCACGTCGAACACCAGCACGCGTGCGAGCACGTCGCCGGCGGTGATGCCGGTGCCGTTGGCGGCCGCGTCGAAGAAGGTCGTCTCGATCGTGCGCGTGGTGCCGCCGGACGCACCGCCGGAGGCGCCGGGGATGATCGGGGTGAGGTTGGCCACCACCGGGGAGGCCACCGCGCCGCTCATCGTCTCGAAAGTGACGGTGGTCGCGCTGGTGCCCTCGTTCACGCTCTCCCGGCGGACGTAGTAGCTCGTGCCGTCGGTCACGAAGAGGGTCGAGAAGTCGATCTGCGCCAGCAGCGCGGCCTTGATCTGCTGGAGCGTCGCATCGGTCGCGGCGCCGCTGGCGAGCGCCGGGTTGGCGAGCAGGAGACGCACCGCTTCCAGCTTGGCGAGGAGGGTCGTCTCGTCCGCGTGCGTGCCGAGCGTGCCGAGCGCGGTGAGGATCGACTGGAGCGAGCTGTCCTGCGCGGCCGTGCTCGTGGCGTCGTACAGCACCATCAGCGCGTCGCCGTTGGCGTGCGCGGTGGTGTCGAAGGCGAGCGTTAGGACGTTGCCGCCCGCAAGCGTCGAGAAGCCGAGCCCGGCGGTGCCGACGGCGTAGACCAGCGCGCCTCGGGTCAGGTTGAGCACGGCGAGCAGACGTCGCACGTCGAAGCCGGTCGAGCCGGTGAAGTCGAGGGTCTTGGTGGCGGCGGTGAAGGCGTAGCCGGAGGTCAGGACGGTCTTCATGGGGCGGGCCTCAACCGAAGATCAGGGCGTTGACGATGGATGCGGAGGGGCTGACGCCAGAGCTTCCGCCGGAGGAGCTGTTCGAGCCGGTGCCGGTGCCGAGGAAGGTGGCGAGGTCGGAGACCGCGAAGCTGCCGGGCAGGCCGTTGCGGGTGCGCGCGATGACGTCGGAGGCCTGCACGGCGGGCGGCGTCGGGATCACGGTGCCGCCGCCCACCAGGGTCACGACGCCGTCCCGGATCAGGGCCAGCGTGAACTGATCGTTCGGCCAGAGCGCGGTGCCGTCGGCGTTGAAGGGCGTCCCCTCGGGCTGGTGCTTGAGCGTGAGGTAGCGGGGATCGGTCGCCTGGACGGTGACCAGGGCGGGGGTGGCCATGACGATAAGCTCTCCTGGAGGGCGGAGGGATCGGTCCGGATCGACGTTTGGGGCGAGCCTCAGCCGAAGATCAGGGCGGCGACGATTGCCGCGGCGGCCGGACTGCTCGGCCCGGGCGGGCCCTGCGGGCCGGTCGCGAGCGCGGGCAGCACCACGCCTGAACACGGGAGCGCGGCCAGCACCGGCTGGAACGAGCCGCCGGCCGCCAAGACCGCGGGCGAGCCCGTGCCGGGGAAGACCACGACGGACGACCGCCCGAGCGGGTCGACCCGCGTCGAGCCCGTGACCGTGCGCATGACGTCGAAGAACACGCTCACCTTGCCGGGCAGGCCGTTCGGCCCGGTCGCGAGCCAGTCACCGCGGGCCGAGGCCGGCACGGTGATGACGATGTGGTCGGTCAGCCCGTTCGCGTCGGCCGTCCAGGCGATCGAGCCGGCTGCGCTGTCGAGGTTGACGACCGCCGGGCCGCCCCACTGGCCGGTCATGGTGGCGGTGAGGCGCGATCCCGTGAGGTTCAGCGGGATCCGGAACGGGACGACCAGCGTCCAGTCGCCCATGTCGGTGACGACCTGGTCCGTGGCGGTGGCCATGCGGGCAGACCTCGTTCGGGCGCGAGCTTGCTAGCGTCGAGCGAAGCGCTCTCCGCGGATGACGTCAGTGGTGGCCGAGGGTCGGCGTCAGGATGATGCCGGCGCCTGCCCGGCGAGGACCTGCGCGGCACGTCCCGCCGCGATCAGCCCGGCGCTCTCCAGCATCTGTGCGCCCGCCACGACGCGTGGATCCGCGAGGCTGACGAAGGTGGAGCCCGCCGCCATCAGGCAGAACAGCCTGATCTGCGCGTCGGCGGAGGTCACGATCGCCGCCTGTTCCGCGGGGCTGAACAGCGCCAGGAACGTGAGCTGCGTGTTGGGTGCCGGCTGCCCTTGCACGGCGGCGGCCTGACGCCGGGCGAAGTCGGCGGCCTCGGCGTCGCTCATCACGGCCGGCTCGCCGTCCCTGAGATAGGTCAGCATCTCAGCGCCTCCCGTACATCGTGACCTGACCGGAGGCGAGGTTTCCGCCGGCCAGGAGTAGCTGGAACGCCGTGACCGGCCCGGTGTGGCCGCCGCCGACGGCGACGCACATCTTGGGTCCGGAGTAGTTCGAGCTCTTGAGGTTCCAGCTCAGGGCGCTCAACGACGACCCCGGGCGGATCTCGATGGCACCCGAGATGGCGATGGCGTTCGAGACGTTGTTCGAGAAGACGAACGAGGTATTCCCGCCGTTCGAGACCGTCAGTCCCGTCGCCCCGTCCTGCTGGAAATTGTCGTAGGCGTACTGATAGTCGGTCGCACCACTCCGGAAGGTGGCGCCGCCATCGCTGGAGCAGGCTCCGAGCAGGAAGTTGTTGTCGGCGCTCGGCAGGACCCCGACCAGGTCGAGCACGTAGCTGGAGAAGCGGCTCGGGTCGAAGCGGGTGAACGTGGCGGCCGGCGTCGAGGACAGCGCCTGGGTGCCGAGGAGCACCATGCCGGTCGAGAGCCCGTAGGTCCGCCACACCGTGCCGTCGCACTGGAGCGTGCAACACTCGCCGGGGTAGATCTTCAGAGCTGTGCCGGCCGCGAGCCCGTCGATCGCATCCCCGCTCGCGGGGGTCAGAGCGATCACGCCGGTGCCGGCGTTCTTGACCTCGACCGCGAAGGCGTTGCCGGCACTGGCGGCCGCGAGCAGGGTGAGCGCGAAGCTGCCGGTGCAGGCGATGAAGCTGCCGATGTCGGCGGCCTGCACGGTGTAGGCGGCCGACTTGGCCAGCACACCGGCCCCGCGGTCGCCGGCGTTGCGACGGATCTGCAGCTGCTGTGGCAGCGTCAGGTTCTGCGCGGCGTCGTAGCGGACCGCGCCGGCGCCGGGCGAGGCGGCGGCGAACACGAGGTCGGTGCCGTTCGACTGGAGCGTTGTGCCCGAGCCGCCGAGCCCGAGCGCGGCCCATCCCGAGGCGCCGCGCACCGCGACCGTGCCCCGGGTCGAGCCGAAGGCCGTGTCGAGGATGCCTGAGATCTGCCCGAGCGCGGTGATGTCGTTGTTGGCGCCGGCGGCCGCCTTGCCCGCGAGCGCCGTCTGCAGCGCGTTGATCTGGGCGAGCATCGCGGCCGCCGCCGACTCGTCGGCGAGGAACCGGTTGTAGGCCTCGATGAAGGTGTCGACCGCAGGATTTGCCCCGCCGAGGATCGTGTTCAGCGTCGTCTGATTGGCCGCGACCAGCGTGGCGAGGCTGGCGATCGCCGCGGAGGTCGCGGTCGAGACCGGGAGATCGGCGGGCGCGAGGTTGGCCACGTTGCCCAGGCCCAGCGCCGTGCGGGCGGTCGGCAGGTCGACTGCGGTCAGCACTGCCTTGATCGCCAACACGACGTCGGCGAGCCCGGCCGCGGTGGTCACGGTGGCGGGACCGGCCGGCCCGCTCACGAACACGGGCACCCCGGTGCTCTCGATCGCCATCGGGTCTGCCTCAGTCTTGGAGCGAGGCGACGGCGGCGTGCTTGATGAGCCCGTAGAAGGCGGTCACCGTCAGGCCGGTCGCGGGGTCGGTGGCGAGGATGTCGAACGGGTATTGCCCAGGCGGGCAGGCGGCCATGGTCGCACGCGTCACCCGCATGGCGACGTTGCCCCCGGTCGTGCCGGCCGCGATCGTCGGCAGCGAACCGTCGGTCGGCGCCGAGGTCGCCTGCAGGGCGTAGGCCGCCGACGTCTTCGAGGCCCGGGCGTCGAGCCGGAAGACGAGGCCGGTGATGTCGAGTGGTGTCGGCAGGACCGAGACCGCGAACACGTCACCGACCGCGAACGGCGTCGACCCTTGAGCCAGCGCCAGCGTGATCCCGCCGGCGTAGAGCGGGACGCCGACCACCCCCCGCGCGGTGACGGTCCCGTCCGGGGCGGTGACGGTGAAGCCGGTCAAGCCCCCGCCGATCCCGGTCACCGCGACCGCGTGGACGCCGAGCGGCGTCCCGGCCGCCACCGCGGCGATCGCCAGGGTTCCGGTACCGACGTTGGCCGATCCCGCCACGACGCCGCCCTGGCCCGGCTGGCCGATGATCGGCAGGCCGTCGAGCCAGTCGGTGTTCTGGCTGGTGCGGAACGTGATCGGGCGCGGCTGGATCAGGGCGAGGTTCGACACGCGCGCACCTCAGGGCAGGCCAAGAAAAAGCCGCCCGGAGGCGGCGCGGACGGTCGGGCGGTGCGGGGCCGGATCAGGCGGCCGCGGCCGGGACTAGCGCGGCGAAGGCCGCGTCGATCTGGGCGGTGGTCGTGATCGTGGGCGGGCTGGCGGCGATCCCAGCCGCGACCTGATTGAGGATCGCGTAGCTTCGCGTGTCGAGCGCGGCCGCCTGATCCACCAGGCTGTCGGCTTCGGAGACCGTCAGGCTGGTGGCCGAGTAATCGACGTTCGAGTAGGGCATCGTCGCCGCGGCGTTCTGGGCGTTGAGCTGGAGCCAGCCCTGGACCTTGAGCATTGCGAACTGGCCCTTCGCGTCGAGCCGGGTCGTCACGACGTGGGCCGGCTGGCCGGAGGCGGCGACGTCGAAGCTCTGGACCTTCGAGAGGGCGAGGTCCTGGGCGAGCGAAGCGTAGTCCAGCAGCTCGGCCGCCGTCGGAGCCGGCGCGGCCGGGCCTGCGCCGAACACCGCGCTCCCCTGCGCGTCGAGGATCACCGTCATGCCCTCGACCACGCCCGGCTGCCAGGGGGCGACGAGATCGAAGGGGCCGATCGGCGGCGGTGCGGGGAGCGCGATCGGCGTGATCGCGGCCACGCGGCCGTTCTGCCCGAGGACGTAGCGCTGCATCTGGGGTTCCTCAGAACACGTAGCCGCGGACCCAGATGGCCCAGGTCTGGCCCTGCGTGACGGCTTGGTAGGCGGTGTAGGGGGCGAGCAGGCGCACGGGCTGGCCAGAGGCCCGGGCCTGATTGGTCGTCGACCACATGGAGACCATGCCGGCGGCGCCGATGCCCTCGGCGGTCGGGGCGAGGTAGATGTTGGCCGCCGCGCCCGTGCTCATCTGCTGGGCTTCGGGCAGCCACGCCGCGGCGTCGTAGGGGACCGCCGGCGAGAGGTCGCCGACCTGCGCAAAGTTCGGGGCGGGCGAGCTGAAGCTCGACCCCATGGCGTAGACGTCGACCTCGACCGTGCGCTCCAGCTGGCGGAACTTGCGGAAGTTGCCCGAACCGTCGAGCACGTACGAGCCGATCTTGACCGAGGCCGTGTAGCCCGCCGGCATGTTCTGGCCGGTGTAGACCTCGTCGCTCGACGTCGCGCCGGCGCAGCCGAGGATCGCCCAGGCTTGGCTCGTCGGGTTGTAGATCCAGTACAGCGCCAGCCAGCCGGTGCCGGCGGACGAGAACGCCGGCATCGCACCGGTGTCCATGCCGCCCGCGCCGGTAGTGGCGCCGTTGAAGGTGGCCGCGAGATTGGCGCCGCGGTAGCTCGTCCCGGCCGCGGTGGCGGCGGCGATCCGCTTGACCGCGAAGTTGGCGGTCTTGGCGCCGCCCGCGGAGCTGCCCGTGAGGCCGCGCAGGCCGACCGACAGGCCGCCGCTCGACACGCTGCCCGTCCCGGCCGAGCCGCCGGAGAACCGGGCGTTGCTGGACCCATCGATATCGAAGGTCAGGAACTGCCCGGCCTTCCAGGCACCGCTGGCAAGGCTCGTCCCGTCGGCCGCCACGATCGGGTAGCTGACGGTCGTCCCAGCCGCGCCGATCCCGGTGATTGCGAGCGTGCCACCCGAGCCGCTGTAGTCCGAGGCGGCGATGCCGCGCACCCGCATGCCGATCTGCAACGAGGGCAGGACGGCGGAGTTCGGCAGCGTCGCGGTCAGCGCGGTGGCGGTCCCGCCGAACTGGCCGAGCCAGATGCCCCGGGCGACCGCCTGCATGCCCTGCGTCAGGTCGGCCCCGCTGCGCACGAGGCCGGCCAGGTCGATCATCGAGAGCAGCTCGGCTTCGAGGTCGGTGACGATGGCGTGGCCTGGATAGGAGCCCTCGACGCCGGTCGACGGAACGCCGTCCTTCCAGGGCAGCTGCCCGGCATCTTCGGCGCCCTGGCTATTGAGCGGGTAGTGCAGGCGCACGGGATC
Organism: Methylobacterium sp. GC_Met_2; assembly: GCF_026540795.1. NCBI lineage: Bacteria > Pseudomonadati > Pseudomonadota > Alphaproteobacteria > Hyphomicrobiales > Methylobacteriaceae > Methylobacterium > Methylobacterium sp. GC_Met_2. The sequence continues at coordinate 20,231 of NZ_JALNUM010000063.1, read as the reverse complement.
ACTCCGGGAAGCCGGTTGGAGACCGCGTGGGCGGTCGGGTCAGGGTGTGGCGAAGCGCGTCAGGACGTGGTCAGGCGCAAGAACGGATCGCCGCCGAAGGTCGAGGCGCCGAACGAGAAGCGCTGCTGGCGCACGCTCGCGGCGGGCGGGCTGTAGTCGAACCGCAGGAGCGTGTGCGCGGGCTTGATGCGCGAGAGGATGCACTCCAGGTCCTCGGCCTTGCGGATCGCCAGTAGCGGGTCGCGGCCGAAGGACGAGGCGCCGAACTGGAAGCGGGTCAGCCGCTGGCCGGTGACGGCGACCGTCCAGCAGTACCGGAAGCCCGGCGGGTTCAGCTTGCCGTGGCTGCCGCCGAACGAGGACAGCCCGAACTGGAAGGGCACGTACTCGCGGATCGTGATCGCGTAGCCGAGCGCGGCCGCCACCCCGATGAAAAAGGCCCGGGACTGGCCGCCCTGCATGGCGATCTTCTGCGCGAGCCGCTGGCGGCGCTCGGGCAGGGTCTGCACCACCGGCACACAGGGATCCGGCAGGCCGTAGGCCCGCTCCCAGTCGCCGAGCAGCTCCAGGGTGAAGCGTGGGTCGGTCTCGATCTCCAAGAGGTCGGCCGCGCGCGGGTCGACCACGGCCCCCCAGATCTCGGCTTGGCCCCGCACGAGCTGCATCAGCGTCGAGGCGGGATCGCGCGACCACGCCGCGCCGGTCGGGAGAAGACGGCTGAGCGCCTGCGCGTAGTCCTCGCCGTCGCGCCGGATGAAGGCGTCGTCGCTCATGTGAAGGCGATCCCGCCGCCAAAGGCCGCCCGTAGGCTCGCGAGCGCGCCCTTGCTGGTCATGGCGAAGTCCCCGGTGACGAGGTCGAAGGTGGCGTCGCCCGCGGCCTCGGTGATCGCGTCCGAGATCCAGCAGGCGAAGATCGTCTGCCCGGGCGCGGCCTTCTCCAGAAGCATACCCTGGAGCGCCGCCTCGATCGCGAGCCGCATCGAGGGCGTGTCGTTCGACAGGTTGAGGATGCGCGGCCCGATCCCCTGCGGGATCGCGGGCACCACGAAGAGATCCGCCACCGTCACGGGCCGGACGGTGTCGAGGTAGGCACGCACCAGCGCGCAGTCGTCGAGCGTCGGCAGGCTATCGTTGGAGGCGCGCAGCTGATCGCAGGCGAAGCGCACCGTGACGGTGCCCACGCCCATCTCCATCGGCGCGACCCAGACGCGGGAGACGCCGGGCAGGGACAAGGTCCACTGCTCGTAGTCGGTGGCGCAGCCGCCCATCGGCGGGTTGCGGATCCGCAGGAGGATCCGGACGCGCAGGTCGTCGTCGCTCTCGGTGTCGGCGCCCCCGTCAATTAGGACGACGGTGGCCTGCGCGCTGACGTTCGAGACCGCGACCGAGATCGAGAGCGGCGCGCCGGCGTCCCGGTTGCCGATCGCGCCCGCGGTCAGGCAGGTGACGGCCACGGGCGTGGCGAGCGCGGACAAGTAGACATCGGCCGCGGTCTGGTACTGGATGCCGTCGGAGGTCGCGAGCGGCGAGCCGGCCGGCAGGAGCGTACCCGCCGTGCCGGTCACCGTAATCGTGCCCGAGGCGAAGGTCGCGGCCTTGCGCCCGCCGAACAGGATGGCAGCCCAGCGGTCGAGCCAGCTCTTCTCGGCGAGATCCGGCAGGAAGTTCCGGGCGAGCCAGGCGAGGTACTTCAGGTTCAGGAACGCGCCACCGGCGTTCATGTCGGAGAGCACGCGCAGGGCGTCGTTCGGGACGCTCGCGTCGGCGCCCTTCAGGAAGGCGGCGAGGTTGTCGCGGTTATTGCGCCTCACATCCGGAAGCGTCGGAAGGCTGAACGGCATGGGGCAGCCTCAGGCGCGCCGCGTGGGGCGGCTTCCAGCGGGACGGCTCGGGCGGTGGTCGAGATGAAGGCGGGAGGTGCCAGCGTCAGCCGGTCGGGGCGGAGACGACGACCCCGGCCCAGAGATCACTGAACCGAAGATCCAGCAAAATCTCGTCGCCGCGGTACATCACGATGCCGGCCTCGATCCGCTCGACGCCGGCGCGCACCACGGTGACGTCGAGGCGGGTCGCGATCCTGCGGTCCAGGAACGGCTGGAGCGCCTCGCGGATATCGTCCTCGATCTGGACGGTGGTCGAGCCCTTGCGGGCCGCGGTGCCGGTGATCGTGGTCCGGGACCGGAGCCAGAGCTTCGAGCCAATCGGCCAGCCGTCCCAGATCTCCTCCGCGTCGAGGTCGCCCCACCAGCCGCGGCGGTCGGTGTCTCTGCTGTCAGGCAGTTCGTCGTCCGGACCGGCGAGCGCGTCGGTCATCAGCGCGATCGTCACCGCGGTGGCGAGCTCATCCGACGTGTCGAGCTGGCCGGCGGGGGTCAGCAGCAGGTCGAGGTCGATGGCCTGGAAGGCTTGGCCCGGGGCCGTACCGGTCTGCGTGATCCGGACGTCGGTCACGCGCGACCCTCACCGTGGGCGAGAGCGAGGCGCTCATGATCAAGCGCGTACTCGCCGCACCCGTCCGTCCCGAGCACACCCGGCCACACCGCCCGTCCGCCGTCTTCCGCGGCCGCGCGCGGGGCGCGGATGCGGCAGGCGCCGTAGGTGCTCGGGTGCGGGTTGAGCGCGAAGTAGCGGCAGCTCGCGCACGAGGGAGCCGGCCGTTGGAGCATGCGGGCCATGTCGGGGTCTCGGGTGTTCGAGGGGCGGCGGATCAGCCCGGGCCGCCGAAGCGCATCGACTTCGTCTGGCCCTGCACGAGCCGCTTCTGCGGCTCCAGGAAGTTCAGCGCTGGCCCGGCCTGGTCGGCGAGCCGCTCGAGCGTGCCTCGCAGGTTCGCGATTTGGCCGATCACCGGGTTCGCCCCAGTGATGTGCGCGATCTGGTCCGTCAGCTCGGCGGCCTTCGCGGCGATCGCCGCCTCCGGACCGCCGCTGGCGTTCAGCGCCGCCAACTCGTCGACCAGATCGTCGACCGCCGCGATGATCGGGTTGTTGGCGATCAGGCCGGCGATCTGCGCCTCGAGGTTCTTGATCAGTCCCTCGACGTCGCCCGACAGCAGGCTCGCCATGCCCATGAGCCGGCTCGGGTCGAGGAAGGCCTTGAGGCCGCGCTGGATGGCGTTCTGCAGGTAGCCGGTGAGCTTGCCCTCCGCGAGCGCCTTCATGGTGTCCAGGCCGGCCGGGAGGCCGCTGAGGGCGGTCGTGACCTTGGTAGCGAGGTTGAGCGGAGCCAGCGCCGGCAGCACGCTCTCCACGTTCTCCCGAAGCTTCGACACCACGTCGAACATCGCGTGGTGCGAGTCCTCCATCTGGGATACCCGGGCAGCAAGGCCCTTGAGCTGCTCGTTGAGCTCGAAGTCCTTGGTGGCCGGTTTCGGCCCGGCGGTGATGGTCACCTTCTTGCCGGTCGAGTTGATGCCGTCGCGGGTGAGATGGGTGTGCTGGCCCTGATCGTCGTGATGCGAGCTCTCGCCCGGCTTGAGGTTCTTCGGGCGGTACCGGCGGTCGGCCGTGGCGATCACGACCGGGTGGTCGGGGTTGCCGCCGACCGCGGCCACCAGGACCTCCGCTTGCCCCTGCTGCTGATCAGTCGGCTTCAGCGGGACGCTGCTGAAGCCGTAGGGGTGCCAGTGCTCGACGTTTGTGAACTGATCGCCGAACCACGCCCGGACCGTGTGCTCCTGGAGTTTGGTCGAGTCGTCGACCGAGACGAGGGTGCCACGGGCGATGCCGAGGTAGGAGCGGCGCGCCGCATCGTCGCCTCCGGCGCGCATCGTGCTCATGAGCCGCCTCCGTTCATGTGCGCGTCTCGGGCTGCGCTGGCGTCACCGGCTGATTGTAGAAGCCGTCGGAGGCCTGCGCGTCTGGGTTCTTCTGCTGGAACGCTTTGGCGTTCACGAGCTCGATCGCCGTCGTGGTCTGGCCCTCCGGCGTCTGGCCGTAGGTGTAGGCCCAGAGTTTCAGGTCCATCTGTGGGTCGGCCAGCGGGAACAACATGCCCGAGCGCACCGTCACGAAGTCGGACAGCGCCCACAGATCGCCGTTCGGATTGAGCCAGCCCTGGTAGGAGAGCGTGACGCGCAAAAGGTCCGCTTCGATCGCCTGCGCCTCCATGTTGGTGCGCAGCTGCAGCTCCTTCTGGGCGAGCGGCATCTCGGCGAGCACCTTCCGGCTGAGGCCGGGCACGCCGTTGCTCATCTGGGTCTTGGCGGAGATCTCCGCGGCCTGCCGCCCGAACAGACTGTCGGAACCGGCGACCTGCGAGCGCGCTACGATCTCCTGGACCGAGGGCATGTCGATCGAGCAGTTGGCCGAGAGGATGTTGAGTCCTTCCTCGAACATCGCGCCTTTGCCACCCTGGCGCGCGCCGGCGACGAAGTCCCCGTTGGCGTCGGCCCGCAGCCACAGCCCACGCTGGCGACACCCGCGGGAGATCGCGTCGAAGGGCGTCTCACCGTGCCGGATCGTGAAGTTCGGGAACGGGGTGTCCCACCCGTCCGGCCCGCCCTCCACCCGGAACTTCAGGCCGTGGGGCTTCAGCAGCCGGTTGGCGATCGCGTCGAGCTTGTAGCCGCGGAACTGCCCCGTGCCGCCGTCGGCCGACGCCTTGCGGGTGAGCTCGGCCTTCGAGAAGCCCGACACCTGCACGCCGTGACGATTGGCATCGAATGCCACCTGCCGGTTGCCGATGTAGCCCTCCTGGATCACGACCTCGCCCGCCAGTGCGATGTCCACGCGCATGCCCGGTAGGAGGCGTTGCGCGGCGGTCCGGGCGGCGTCGCCCCAGGAAGCGCCCGACGTCGTCTGGCGACGGCTATTCGGATCCTCCGGCTCGGCGCAGGTCAGACGGAAGGTCCGCTGCCACGCGGCGTCGAAGGATTGGCTCACCTGCACGGTCAGCCAGTCCTGATAGATGCCGCCCTCGGTGCGGACCTCGCAGATCAGATCGGGGTTGGGCACCGGACGCTCTCAGTCGGAGAAGGCGTTGCCGGAGGCCGGCATGAACAGAGGGTGCACGGTGTCGCGGTTCTCCGCGAGCAGCTGTTCCGCCCGGCCCGCATCGCCGAACAGACGGTTGGCGAGCGTCAGCAGCGGCATCCGGGTCGCGAAAGCGTACGGCACGACCCGCGGCAGCGGCCGGGCCCGGGCGGTGAGGTCGCGCACACACGCTGCATGTAGCGCGGTGAGGGCGCGCCAAGCGACGTTGTCGAACCGCCCGGCCGCGAAGTCTTCGGCCGGGGCGAATGCGAGGTTCACCCGGGCTAGCGTCGCGTCGACATCCTGCCGGGATGCGAAAGAAGTCGCAGCTATGATGTTCACCATCTCGGACAAAGCGAGACGTGCCGCGATCTGAGCGACACGTTGCACGGGCAGGTCCGCAGCTGTGACGGCCTGCGCCACCTGTCGGACCCGGTCCATCCCGGCGAAGGTGGCGCCAGCCGCGGTCGCCGTCGTGAAGCATGCCGCCAGCGGCGGTCCGAACGTACTGGCCTGGACCTCATCGACTGCATCAGCCGAGAGTGCGCCGCACAGCTGCCGGAGCGTCGCCCCGTCTGCGCTCGATGCATCGACGCCTGAGGCCAGCAGCGCCTCGAGGACGGCCTTCAGCGCCGCGACGGCGACGCGGCGCTGGGCGAAGGTCATCCGGATCTCAGCTCCAGTCGTCGTCGGTGCCGGCGGACAGCTCGGCAGCGGAGGCGTTCTGTGCGGCCGCCGTGCGCGCGGCGGCCTGCGTGTTCTCCCGGCCCGACGAGGCGGCGACACCAACCTGGGAGCGCACGAAGGTCATCTCGAAACGGGCGAGACCGCCCTGGTCCTTCGTCTCGACGCGCTGGTAGGTCTCGCAGCGCATGGTCGCTTGTCCCATCGTGGACAGGACCAGGAGGCCGGCGCCCTCGCTCAGGAGCGCCCCTTCGAGAGCGTCGGCCTCGTAGAGATAGTCGTCGCCGATGACGTAGGCCGAGACCGCCACGCGGGTGACGCGGCGCCCGAGGTCCTCATCCGAACTGCGCTCGGACTTGGCGAACTCGTAGGTGAAGCCTCGCCGTCCGCCGAAGCGGGTGTTCGCCTCGATCTTGAACGGCACGCCGCGGAACGACGGCGGGCGGAGCTCGGCACGCCACGACATGAAAGCAGCCTCCGTCCCCCGCTGGAGCCGACCTCTACGTCCGGTCCATGTCCATCTGCGACCGACCCTTGGACACGGTCGTGTCCCGGAACAGGCCGGCCGTGTCGGCCCGGTGCGTCATGCCGGCGGGCGCGTTGTCGAACTTGATGTGTAGGGTGCCTTTGGGATCGGCGGCCGCTCCGGGCATCTGCATGCCAGGGCCACCACCGGGCGTACCCTTGCCGTAGAACCGATCCATCAGCGCGTCCCCGACCGGGGCCTGCGGCTTCGCTGCGGCCTCCTTTGCAGCGTCGGCCCGATCGACCAAGCCATCACGGTGCGCCCGCCGGACCCAGTCGGGCGCATTGGCTGTGCGGCCGCCGGCACCCCACGCCATCGACGGACCGCCACCGATGTGGATGCCGTGCTCGCCCATGTAGCCTGGGCCCGCCCCGACGCCCGTCGCGCCGTGGCGCACAGTCCCGCGGATGAAGCCCTCCATGACCTTGCGGTCGGCGGGATCGTTCATCGAAAGATAGCGTCGCTGGCCGTCTGGCCCGAGGGTGTAGAGCTTGACGTCGGCCGATCGGCCGCCATCGTGCCGATGGCTGCCCGTCCGGTGCGGACCCTGCTCGTCCTGGCCGCCGGAGTAGATCTCGGCGTTGATGCCTGCCGCTTTGGCCGCCTTGGCCAGTTGGTCGCGCAGCTCGTCGGTGATGGCCTGCTGGCGGATACCGCCGCCCTGTAGTTGGTCCACGCCGCCGGCGCCATCGACTGGCGCCACGTCCGCACCGCTGCGCGAGAGCGGCCCGGAGCCGGCTCCGCCACCTCGGCCGAGGGCGGCCTCGGCGGCCCTCTGTAGGGTGTCGTCCCTGTAGAGCAGGTTCGACGGTCCGTGCTCCTGCCACAGAAGCCCCCGGAGGAACTTCTGCATCTGCGCCGGGTCGCGCAGGTCGAGCCTGTCGTTCGCCCCGATCCCCATCGTCTTAGCGATGTTGGCTGGGGCAGTCGGGTGGCCCGGCGTCCAGCCGTTGGCCCCGGCGATGATCTTCTGGAGCGTGTCGGCCCCGCCGTCGAACTTTGATAGGGCGAGGCGGGCGGCGGCACGCATACCCGCCTCGGGGCTGTTGAACACGATCTGGGGCGAGCCCTGATCCGTGTTCTGCGATGGGCCGACCATGCCGGGGAAGTTGCGGCGCTGCCACTCCGAGCCGGAATACTTCAGGTTGCCAGGGTTGTTGTTACGCATGCCCGCGGGCAGGCGAGAGACATCGACATCGCCGCCGAAATAGTCCTTCGCGTCTTGAGACTGAGGCGCGTCACCGAGGGGGCCGGTGCCGGGCGTGATCGGGCCATTCCCGCGCTGGATCGCCCCAGCGTTCGGCAGTGGCGCACGCGGCGAAACCCCGCCGGTGTAGCCGTTTCCCCCAGCGCCACCGCCGAACCCGCCACCGCCGCCGAACCCGCCGCCGCCCCAGGACGCCTTCTGGATCAGCGAGCCGCCGCCCGTCGACCCTCCGAAGCTCGACGGGCTGACGCTCGCGCCGCCGTTTTCCCGGACCTTCTGCAACTCGTCGGCGACGCGCTTCAGCTCCTCGACCATGCGGTCGTGCTTGCGCTGATAGTCCGCTCCGCGGGGACCGGCCTCCAAAAGCTTGAGCTGTTGCTCGACCTGCGTGCGCCGTCCCTCCAGCTTCTCCCGCGGGGTGGCCTCGGGGCCTCCGAAGGGGGAGAGCTGATTGCGGAGCGCCTGCTGATCCTCGTTTCCGGACAGCCCGTTCTTCTCGGCATCCTCTAAGAGGTCGGCGGTGCCCTTGAGCATCGGCCCGAGGACCTTCAGCTTCAACCGCTCGGCCGCGGCGCCGATCCGGCCCATGCTCTGCTCGAAGCGGGCGGCGGCCTCCTCGGTCTGCTTGTCGAGGTGTCCAACTTCCTTCTGGACCTGGGCCAGCGCCTCGGAGAACTTGCCCGTCATCGAGCCTGCGATGCGCGCGATGTCGTCGGTGCCGAACAGCATCCGCGACACGCGGCGGCGCACCTCCGGCTCCGGGATCGCCTGGATGCCATCGACGGCGCGCTTCAGCGCCTCGTCCATGTTGGGGGCGTTGACCAAGTCCTCGGCGAGTTTGCCGAGGTTCATCGCCTGCAGGCCGGAGTAGGCCTCGCCCCAGCGCCGGCGCAGGTCGAACATCGAGGTCGCGAAGGAGGCGACCGAGCTCTTCATGCTGTCGGCCGACACGCCGAACCGCTCACCGAGCGCCCCGAACGCGCGCAGCTTGTCGACCGCCACGCCGGTTTCCCGAGACAGCATGGACAGCTGCTGCGTCGAGCCGGAGAAGCCGCGCAGCGCCGACACCATGCCGGTGATCGACATGGCCGCGCCGAAGCCGGTCACGCCGACGGCTGCGAAGATCGGGTCGAACCCACGCAGGACGCCCTGGAACTTGCCGACCTCGTCGCGGACGCCGGCCCAGTCCTTCTTCCAGGTCGCCCCCTGCTTGGACGTCTCGTCGCCGACCCGCTTGATGCTCTTTTCGAGCTTGCCCAGCGGCCCGGTGAACTGATCCTCGACGGTCGCGACGATCCTGAGCTTGTCGTCAGCCATCGGCGTCCTCAGGCGGGGCAGGCGCGCGGGGCGTGACCGCCAGGGTGCGGGCCATCAGGTGGCTGACGGTCGCTGGCGGGTATGCGCCGATCGGCCGGGAGAACGGCCAGGCGTGGAACGCCAGCCCTAGGCGGACGGCGTCGTCGACGGCATCGGCGGCTGGGCCGCCAGGTTGAAAAAACCCGTGAGCACCGTCCCGAGCTGGAGCATGTCACGGCCTGCGCAGGTCTTGAGCGTGGACATCGGGACGCCGGCCAGCTTGCACACGAGCGGCCAGAACTGCCGGGAACTCAGGCCCTCCAGAAGCCCGAACTCCAGCACGTCGTCGCCGCTGGGCTCCTGGAGGACCAGGACCTTGATGTCGTCGCCGTGGGCCTTCACGACCTTGGTGAGCGGGAACTCATAGGGGAAGTCGAGGTCGCGATGATCGCGCTTCGCAGTTTCAACGTCGCTCATCGCTGCCCTCAAAGTTCGTCGCAGGAGGTGCCCATCCAGTTCACCGCGACTTTACCGGCCGCGGTGTCGATCTCGTGCGCGGACTCGGTCCAGGCGCCGGACAGCACGTAGGCCTTGCCGTTGGCGAGCTCGGCGGTGACAGTCACATCGGTCATGGCGTCGAGCTCGGCGATGGTGAGCCCGGCAGTAGTCGAGAGGTCGCCCTTGATGAACGGCACGCGCGGCGTCTCGATGTAGCCGTGCACGCCGTCCTGTCCGGCCACGCCCTCGCGCTTCACACTCGACGGTGAGACGGTGAACGATCCGCGCAGGTCGTACTGCTTGCCGCCCGCCTTCAGGTAGGCGGTGCCGGCGATCCTCTGACCCATGACGGGGCCTCCAAAGAAAAACCCGCCACTGGGGGCGGGTCAGGTTGCGGTCAGGGTGAGCGGGCCGATCAGGTGCCGGAGGCGCTGAGCGGGAATTGGAGGCGGAACTGCGCCTTGATGTTGAGCCGGCGCAGCTGGTTCACGAGATCGGGCGGATCCAGGATCTCCATCGTGTTCGCTTCGGTGTTCGAGCGCGCGACCGACAGGTTGGCGATGTACAGCGCCGCGTTCTCGACGAGACCGTCCGCCTCCATGTCCCGGTACTCCGAGACAAGCTCGGCCTTGATCATCAGCGGCGTGACGATCGGCTTGCCGGCGCCGAACCTCGTCCCGTCGTTGGCGAGCGCGCACCGCGGGTACTTGTTGGTGATCGCCTGCCTCAGGCGCGTGTAGCGCTCGTCCAGCGTGGCCAGCGTGGTCACCAGCTCGTAGGCGTTGTCGGCCTGGCCGGAGCTGTTCTTCTGGTAGTTCGTCTGCTCGCGCAGGATGATCGGCTGACCCGTGGAGCCGCCGTAGACGTCGGTCCCCTGGATCGCGATGCCGACCTGGGCGAGCGAGTTCAGCTGCGCCTTGTTCCAGCGGTAGTCCGCCGGCGCCGGCAGCACTCCGATCAGCGGCAGCGTCTGGAGGGGCTGGGCCGCGTAGGCGTTGATCGAGAAGGCCGCGGCCGCGGCGTAGGCGGCGGTCCACTCCCAGCCCGGGGACGGCGACTGCAGCTCGAACCCCATCGTGGAGATCAGCGCCGAGTTGTTCGACTGCCCCCACAGGAAGGTATCGGCGTAGGTGCCGCGGCGCGCCGAGAAGATCTGGCCGTAGCTCTGGCGGTACGGGCCCCAGCGCCCGCTGTCGGTGAAGCCGTATTCCTGGTCCCACACCGCGTAGGAGCCGGAGTCGTGGAACGGTAGGCCGACGAACTTGAACGGGCGGTCAAGCAGCGCCGCGATCGCGTTGGTGAAGTCCGGTGTACCCGTGCCGCCGGCGAGCAGGTTGCTGGTCGGATAGGTCAGCGCGAGGCCCGCCGGCAGCTGCTCGCCGCCATAGGTGCCGCGGTAGCTGTCGAGCACCGTCACGCTGTTGCCGGTCAGGCCCTTCCACTTGCACGTCAGGCTGACGACCGCGCCGGCGACGGAGGCAGTGACCGGAAGATCCGGGGTCGCCTGGATCGCGGCGGCGATCTTGGCGGCCACGGTGGCGGTCGTGTCGGCCGAGACGATCGACACCGGCACGAGCTGGCCGGCGATGTAGAGCGCGAGCGTGCCCGCGACCGACGGCGCGTTGGCGACCGTGATGGTGCCCGTGGCGGCGACGCCAGCGGCGGGCTCCGGGATCGGCAGGCAGATGATCGGCACGCTGGTGACGCCCTTGAAGGCCGTCTTGAACATGCGCGCGAGCATGGAGCCTGGGCCGAACTGGGCGTCGGCGTCGTTGTTCGTGCCGCAGGCGATGCCGACGTTCGGCTTTGCGGTGCCGGCCGCGGTCGGGTGCCCGACGAGCAGCATCCACTTCGGCGAGACCGGCGTGCCGGCCTGCGAGGGATCCATCTGAACGTTGGGGCCCGGGAGCTTGTAGTTGTCCGGGATCGTGGTGATGCCCATCGCGGCTTAGCCCTGATGCTCGGTGGCGGCGGGAGCGCCGACGGGCGCGGTGGAGGTGTTGGGGGCGGCATCGGTCCCGACGGGCGCGCCGCTGTCGTGGAGGTCCTCGAGGAGGCGGATGGCACCGTCCCGGGCGAGCGCGAACGTGAACTGGTCGGCCGGCCAGACCGCGGTGCCGTCGGCCTCGAAGCCAGTCTGCGACGGGAAGTGCTTGAGAGCGCGGAAGCACTCCTCAGTCGCCTCGACGGCGACCGTGGTTTCACCGGCCATGGCGGGATCCTCGGGGGTAGGAGCGGCGCGGGCCGGCTCAGGTCGTGGGGATGTCGATCGTCAGGTCGATCGCGGGCGTACCCGGGCCGGCGCCGGCGGGGCGGGCGGTGATCACGACGTGCTCCAGCACGTCGTCGAGGTCCGGATCGTAGGAGGTGCGGAACACGAAAGTCATCTCGACCCGCCCCTCGGCGAAGTACGAGGCACCCTCCTGCGGGAAGAGGCGGCCGCGGCGGACCTTGGTCACCGCCTCGAACAGCGGGTAGCGGTCCGGGTCGCAAACGTCCTTCGACGGGTCGACCCCACGCACGAAGGTCGGGTCCTGCAGGAGCCGCTTGCGGATGCCGTTGGTGGCCTTGTCGAGTTGCTCGTCGAGGTCCTCGGGCGAGGAATATCCGACGCAGTACGAGATCCCGATCGTGACCTCGTTCATGAAACGCGGCTGGCCCTGGTTGGCCTCGTCCTCTGGGCTCTCCATCTCGTCAGCGATTACGACAAGAAGGGCGGGAAGCTCTTCTTCCTGGAGCTGCGGCCGAACCTGACGGCGGAAGCCGTTGACCGGCAGCCAGTCCTGCCCCGTGAGGCGCTCGATGATCGCTTCGCGGATCTGGGTGGCTTCAGACGGCATCAGGCGCCCTTCGGCTTCTTCTTGAGGGTGAGCGTCGCCCCGCCCTGACCGTCCGGATCGACGTCGTCGATCCAGAGCGTGCCCTCGTCCGGGTAGGAGCCGGCGGCGGGCACGCGGATCTGCATCTGCGGGACGGGCGGGACCGGCCACTCAGATAGACGGATGCCGAGGGTGATCGTGGTCGTGTTCAGGCTCTCGTTCGGCCCCAACGCCACGTCGACGTTGCGCACCGACCAGACGCCCGAGGCGGCGAACGATGGCTTGGCCGGAAGCGAGCCCGGCGGCGTCACCGTCACCGGGCGCCCGAACGTAGCGATGCCAGGCCCGAGCGCGAGCGCGGCGAAGTCGATCACGCGGCGGCCTGCGGCTTCGGCTTGGCATCGACCTTGAGATTGGCCGGAACCGCATCGTCGACGCCTGCCTCGAACCGGCGGATCACCTGCTCCTGGATCCGGGCTTCGGTCCAGGCGTCGTAGGTCCAGACGCTGCCGTCCGCCGCGAGCGCGCCGTCGACGGGGTGCACGAGGCCGACGTGCTCTTCGGCGGTCGGCAGGACCTTGATGGAAACGCTCATGGCTGGCTCCAGCGTGGGACGAGACGTCCGAGACGCGCCCGATGAGATCACCGGGCGCCCATGCCTCAGGACGGGGTCTGGCCGAGCAGCACCGGGCCGATCGAGGACGGGTTGGCGGCGACATCGGCCGCGTAGCCCACCGGCAGGAGCGCGCCGGAGTTCACGTTGGTGACGACGCTGTTGGCGGCGTCCCAGTACAGGGTGTCACCCTGCGCCCAGGCCTGCGCGTTGGTCTTCGGCAGGCTGAAGATGCCCTTGCGCCAGAGCGCGAAGGTCTCACCGACCAGGCGGGTCGATCCGCAGACGCCGAAGATCTTGCCGATGACGAGGGGCTGGCCGCTGACGACGCCGGCCGCCGGCGCCACGACGTTGAGCGCGTCGCCGTTCTGGAGATAATTCTTCATGGGATGGGTTCCGGAAGCTCGGGGAGCGGAGCGGCCGGCGCTCGGAGGGCGAGGCCGGCCGCGAGTTCGGCGGGGTGCGATTACTGCGGCAGCGCGCCCGGGTTCTTGTAGGCGCCGCGGAAGTCGATCGCGCCGCACGCGAAGTCGTGCTCCAGAGAGATCTGGACGCCCTGCGTGCCGAAGGGCTCGTAGGTCTTCACCCGCGGGCCGTTCGAGCCGTTCAAGAAGCCGTGCACGAAGCACGGGACCTGGGCCGGGTCGGACATCAGGTACCAGCTGTTGTCGGTGATGTTGGCGTCCGACACCGACTGCAGCTTGCCCGAGAACGGGTTCACCGAGGTAGTCAGCTGGGGCGAGATGGTGGCGACCAGCTGGTCGGCCGACGTCTCCTGGTTCGGGCCGGTCAGGATGATCCGGGGCGGCACGTTCAGGAGGAAGCCGGAGAGCGATTTCATCCCGCGCAGCGCCGCGCGACCGGCGCCGACGGTCGGCACCGAGATCACGCCCGCGGTGGCTGCGAGGTTGTTGTGCTTGGCGTGCCAGACCGCGGTCCCGTCCTGGATCAGGGTCGGGTTCGCGTTGAACATGTTGAAGAAGGTGACGTTCTCGAACAGCCGGACCGCGTCGCCGGACGAGCCGAGGATCTGGTCGATGGCGCCGAGCTCGTCGTTGACGATCATCTGCCGCGAGATCGGGAAGATGACGCCGTAGGGTACGAGGGAGATGTTCTCCCCGCTGTCGGCCGAAGTGCCCGCCTTGAGCTCACCGGTCTGGGTGACCGGCTGCAGCATCGGGAACTCGCCCGCGCGGATCATCGGGTGCGGGCGGAAGTCGTTGAACTGCCGCTCGATCGAGATCCGCTTGTAGGTCGGCTCGGCCAGCTCGTAGCGGGCGAGCAGGCTCTTGTTGAGCACGTTCTGGAAGATCGCCGGGAAGTCCGAGGTGGACTGGAAGGCACGCTCGACGATGTCGATGGCCTGCCGGGCGGTGCGGATGTTGCCGCGGTGGCCGACGCACTCGGCGGCGATCTCGACGAAGCCCATGCCGGCGTACTGCTCGGCACGCTCGGAGTGCTTCTCGACCCACTTCTTGTCGGCCTTGCGCTTGGGCGCATAGTCGATGCCGTCCGAGCCGCGCGCGGCGAGCGTCCGGGTGACCAGCGCCAGCGTCATGGCGTCGGCGCGACCCTCGCGCTCGTCGCGGCCGAACTGGATGCGGCCGGTGTCCGAACCCTTGTGGGAACCCCTCACGGCGGTCTCCTTGCTCTTCTCGGCGAGCTTGTCGAAGGCGATCTTGCGGAAGGCCGCGGCGCTCAGGCCCCGGGTGATGGCGTCGACCACGTTGAGGGTCACGCCCTGGCCGCGCGCCTGCTCGGCGATCGCAGCGAGTTCGGCGGCATGCGCCTGAGTGAAGGCCGGCTTGGCCGCGCGCTTGCCCTTGGTCAAAGCTGCGCGGGCAACACTGCGGCCCCGCGGCGCGGCCCGGGTGTCGTCGTCCTCCATCTCGCCGTCGCGCTCGGCCTTCACCGGCTCGTCGCTCGGCTCGCCGTCGGCGTCCACGAAGTTGCCCTCAGCATCGACGTAGAAACCGTCCTCGTTCACGTCCGGCTCGGAGCGCTCGGCCTTCACCGGCTCGTCGACCGGGTTTCCATCGGCATCCACGAAGTCGCCGTCGACATCGACGTAGTAGCCGTCCTCGTTGACGCTGACCTCGACGCGCTCGGCCTTGACCGGCTCGTCGACCGGGGCGCCGGACGCATCCACGAAATTGCCGTCGGCATCGACGTAGTAGCCGTCCTCGTTCACGGACGGCTCGGCGCGGACCTGCCGCTTGCCGGCGGCGTTCTTGCCGGGCGCGGTCTTGCCGGGGGTGTGCTTGGCCATGCGCTTGTCCTCTCTGGGTTCGGGCCAAGCCCGCTCGTGCGGTCCGGTGGAGCCGTACCGGTAGGTGATCGAGGCATCGCCCCGGGTGATGGTGATCTCCTTCGCGCCGCGGCCCATCGGGCTGGCGCGCAGGTCGGGACCCGTGTTCGGATCGGCGGTGCCCTCGTGGGCGCGCACCATCGCGGCGGGATCGGCGGGGACGGAGACGAGCGAGGCTTCGAGCAGCTCCCAGCGGGTCGCCGTGAAGGTCAGGCCGTCGTCGACGTCGAGGATCTGCTTCTCGGGGTCGATCACGGTGCCGTCGGCGTCGGTGATCTCCCAGCCGTCGACGCGGTAGCCGATCGAGATACCCTTGATCTCGCCGCGGGCGACCATGCCCTCGGCGGTCTTGCCGGCCTCGGTGGCGGCGAACTTCGCCCGACCGAGGATGCGGCCTTCGGCGAACCACACGTCGACGATCCGCCCCAGCACCGAGCCGAGGCCGTAGCTGTTGTGGCTGTCGAGGAACGGGATGCCGGAGGACGCCAGCCGATCGACGCAGACCGCGGCCTCGTCGGTCGACAGGCGCTCGGTGCCGTACCAGCGCACGACGTCCGAGCCTTCGGAGAGGATCAGCTCGATCGTGTGCTCGTTGGCGTCGTAGCTCGCCGGCGCGACCTCCAGGAACCGGCGCCCGCGGGTGCCGAGCGCCTTGAGGTCGATCGGGCGCGCGGAGCCGCCCGCGGCAGCGGCGCGCTGCTCGGTCTTCGAGGTTGCCATGGGGGATCCGTCAGTTGGAGGCGGACGCCGTGATCGGCTCGCCGAAATCGTCCTTCAGGGGCTTCGGCTTGCCGCCGGTCGGATCACCGCCAGCCCCATCGCCATCGACGGCCTGCAGCTTGCCGGACTGGTCGGTGCGGCGCGCGTCGATATCGTAGGCGAGCCCCAGGCGGTCGGCGCGCTTGTAGAAGGCGGCTGTCATGTCCTGGACCTTGCGCCAGTTGTTGCCGAAGCTGGCGACGTATTCCTGCGGGCTGATCCGGCCCGTGCGGGCCGCCTTGATGTCCGCCTCGATGTCGTCGTTCGGGTTGATCGGCTCCCAGGCCGGCGTCATCCACTGCGCCCGGTAGGGCTCGGCGCGGGCCGGGAGCAGGCCTGCCAGCACCGCGCGGGACACGAAGCGGTCCCAGGTCCTGTTGCAGACCTGAGGGATCACGACGTGGTTCTGCAGCTGCTCGGTCAGGCGCCGGAACTCGACCTTGCCCGCCCGGAGGCTGGAGAAGTTCGCGCCGCGCAGGTCGCCCGAGACCTGGTCGTACGTGCAGCCCACACCAGCGGCCATGGCCTGCAGGTTGAACAGCAGGATCGGCTCGACCTGCGTCGTGCCGGTCGGCGCGGCGAACTTGATGTCCTGACCTGAGCGCAGCTCCTTGAGCATGCCGGGTTCGAGCGAGGTCAGCTGCGCGTCCGGGTTCGCCCCGTCGCGGCCGGCGAGGCCAGGGCGGGCCGGGTCGAACATGTCGACGCCCGCGTCGTCGTTGTTGGTGACGAAGCCCGAGAAGCAGGCCTCGACCCGCGCCTTGACGTTGACCGCGTCCATGAAGTCGGCGAGCTCGCGCGACGTCATCAGGATCGGCGCGAACCAGGAGACGCCCCGGACCTGTCCGGGGCGCAGCTCCTTGAACAGGTGGATCAGCTCGTCCTGCGGCACGAAGGCGGAGACGCCCGGCCGCATGGCCGCGGTGTTGATCTCGCCCGGATGGTTGGGGTTGAGCCACAGACCGACACGGCGGTCGTACTCCCCAAGGCCGACGCCGAGCCGGGTGTGCTCCAGGCCCTCGGCGCCGGCCTGGCCATCGTTGCCGTAGATCCCGTCCCGCCACTGATCGATGAAGTCGCTCTCCAGCAGCTGCAGCTGCAGGGGCACGCGCCGCGGATCGACCAGAGGCTGATCGATGAAGCGGACGACGCTCTCGCCGGACTCGATCATGCCGCGCACGGACAGCGCCTGCATGCCGTAGAAGCCCATGCGACCGGTGACGTCAGCCTGGCCCTCCCAATCGTCCCAGAGGTCCTCCAAGCGGCGGTCGAGCACGTCCGAGCCCGTATCCGGTATCGGGGTGATGCCCGTACCCACCACGTGCGAGGTGATGATGTCGAGCATGCGCGCCGCGTAGGGCGTGTTGCGCGCGAGATCCCGGGCGCGCGATCGCAGCGGGCGCAGCGCTCCCTGGATTTCGGCGTTGGCCGAGGTGTTCAGCGCCTTGAACGAAGACGCGCGCCGGCCGACGCTGGCACCCTCGTAGATGCGCAGCGCGTGGCGGGCGCGGGCCCGGGACAGCGCCGCGCGCGGCGCCACCCAGCCGATCGCGCGGTCGAGGGCATTCATCGTGGCGATCCGCTACCAGCCGGAACGGAGGCAGCCGTCGGCTGAGATCCCGCCCGGGAAGCCGCGGTCGTGCGCCACGAGGATCGTCGCGGATTTCTGCGGGTCGAGGCCGAGCGCGCGCCGGATGATGGAGCGCACGCGCAGCATCTCGTCGAGCGAGCGATAGGTAGCCGTCTTGCCCTCGTAGGAGACCGACGTGACGCCGGCGGCGATGCCGGCCTCGATCGCGTCGAGCTGCGCTTGGCTAAAGGCCATCAGTCTCTCCGGCTCATCCAGCCACCGGGCCGGCCTTGGTTGATGAAGCCCGAGTGCTGCGGGCGGGCGTAGGCAGGTGCGGGCGGCGGTGGCGGTAGCGGTGGCGGGGCTGGCAGTGCCGGAACCGGGGCGGCCGCGGCGATCTCCGGGCCCGGTTCGTGCGAACCCGGCGCGGCGCCTCCATCCTCCGGAGCGATCGCTGCGGGCTCGGGCTCAGTCGCGGCGCCGTCGGCTTCCTCGCGCTCCGGCATGCGCCCGAGCGCCACGTACTTTCCGCTGGAAGCCTGCAGGCCGCACATTGCGACGTAGGCATAGACGAAGCACACGCCGGCCTCGTGGGCGGCCTTCGGCTTGTCCCACTCGGTGTAGCCGAGCCGCTGGTGCACCACGAGCTTCTCGCGGGTCAGCTGCTCGAAGTACTCGGCGTCGATCGGGCGTGAGCCCTTCGCCGGCACCGCCGGGAAGTGGACGTAGCGCGGGCCCGGCTCGACGAGCGCGAGCGACCCATAGGCGAAGTCGCGGGCGGCGTTGCCGCCGATCATGTACCAGGACGAGCCGAGCTTCGTGGAGGGAAGCCGCGGCCACACCTTGGTGCGGGCGCCGCGCGCTTCGGACTTGCCCTTGATCGCCCAGACTTTGCGGCGGCGGCGCTCGGTGCAGAACGCGTAGGTTTCTGATGTGTGGTGACCGCCCGAGTCGATGGCGGCCGCGCTGATCCGCATTTCGGACCCGTCGCTGCGCTTGAACCCGCGCAGTAGCAGCCGGTCGAGGTTGCGCCAGACCTCCGGTTGAGCCGGGTCGCCGGGCAGGACGAACTGCCCGATGAGCGCGCATTCGAGACCTGCACCCCAGCCCCAGACACCGCCCTCGATGCGCGCATTGGCGCCGGACTGGACGTCGCCGCCTAACGTGAGGGTCCGAACCCAATCGGGTACCTCGGCGCCGTAGGCCTCGCGTCGTTCCAGGAACGCGTCGGGCTTGATTTCCTGACCGAAGGTCTGCCGGTGCGGTCGGCCAAGGCGCAGGTTGTTGAATGGCTGAACGAGGTTCGCTGGATCCTCCAGCGCTTCCAGCCACTCCTGCACGATCACGGGCCAGGCCGCATTCGCGTTGAGCGACATGCCGGTCCAGAGGTGGAAGCCGGCGTGCCCGGGCGTCTTCGGCGTCGCCGTCGCCCGCCATTCGCCGCGAGCGTCCATCCAGGCCTTGCGACCCTCGTCGATGATGCAGCCGCAGGTGCCCTGGTACCAGACGGACTTGAGTGTGCCGTCCTCGTGCAAATCCCACTTCAGACCGTGCGATGTCTTCTTGCCGCCCCAGTCCAGATACTGCCAGCCAGCAAGTTCTCCGGCGTGCTCCGAGCATTGCGGACAGGGCACGAAGTAGCGCCGCTGGTCCGATACCAGCCACAGCTTCCAGACCCGGCTCGTCGCCTCCAGAAGCGGCGTCGAGCCCCGTACCATCTTCCTGTTGTAGAAGGTCTCGCCGCGGGTCCAGAACAGCTTGAGCTTGTCGCCCTGCGTCTTAGCGCCGGGCGTCCAGCCGTCGCCATCGATCTCATCGGCGAACATGAACCGGGCCGAGTAGCGCCGGAACGCGTCGTCCGAGGCCGCACCGACGACGCGCACCAGCGCGCCGTTCGACATCTGGTAGAAGGTCGCCGAGTCCTGCTTCTCGCCCTTGCGGACGGGCCGCAGCATGCGGGCCAGCACCGGGGTCTCGCGCAGCATCGGCGCGATCTCGGTGGCGCCGAACTCTTCCGCGTCATCCTCGACCGGCTGCGCGACCGCGCAGAGCGTCGGGTCCTGATGCAGGTGGTACCCGATCGCCAGCGTGGCGAGGCGGGTGTAGCCGACCCGGGCGGCCTTCAGCACGGTCACCAGCGGCAGGGTCGGATCGCACATCGCGTCGATGAGGCCGCGCTGGTACCCGTAGAGAGTCACCGGCCCGCTCTCAGCGCCCGTGCTCTTGGGGATCCGCCCGAACTCTTCCGCCCACTGCGAACCGGAGAGCTTCGGCTTCCGGGGTACGTCTGCAGCAACACAGCGGAAAGCTCGCCGGAGCGGAGCTCGACCGAGCCCGTACTCACTTCGACGATGCTGGCCCAGTCTCTCCGACGCCGTCATTCTTGATCTCACCGGTTCCGGGCCAGCGACTCGCGAGTTCGGCGTCCGAGGCTTTGAAGCTGCGGGTCAGCTCCAAGTGGACCATGTCCTCGATCTCGGCGGCGCTGGTCATCGTGGCCGCACGCGCGGCGACCTTCGATGCCATGTTCGAGAGACCGGTCTTCAGGACCTGGCAGAAGCTGGCGATGTCCGCCTCGGCGTCGGCTCGCGCGACAACTGTGCCGAGCGCCTCGTCCGCCGAGATCTCCGCCGTGATCGCGTTGGCGACCGCACGGCGGCGGTCGGCCTCTTCCTTGGCGATCTGGCCGGCCTCACCCTGGTAGCCCGCGACGGCGTTCTGCACGGCGCGGGACATGCGCCACTCGACGACCTCGGAGAGGGAGAGCTCCCACTCGACGCCGCGATCGCGTTCCGCGCGCTGGATGACGGGACAGCCGTCGTCGATCCACTTGGAGACCGTGTTGCGGTGGACGTCGAGCAGCGCCGCGATCCGCATCAGGCTGAAGGGCCCGCGCAGGCTTTCGGCCCCGCCGCCGGAGGGGGGTGCTGATGCTGCCATCGATTTCAAAAATTCTCAGAGGGTGAACCAGTGGGG
>NZ_JALNUM010000062.1:0-37686 GCF_026540795.1 Methylobacterium sp. GC_Met_2 | reverse complement strand
CCTCGGCGTCGTCCTCGCCCTCGACGGCCCCTTCCATGGCCCCTTCGATCGCCCCTTGGGGCAAACGCTGCGGCCGCGGCGCGGCCTCGGCCGCTTGGGTTGTCTCCCGGGTCGTCTCTCGGGTCGTCTCTTGGGTTGCCTCGATGGCCTCCCGCGGCGGCAGCGGCGCGGAGGGCTGGGTGCTGCCGAGCTGCATCGGCGCGCCCGGCGCCCCGGGCGTTTGCGACGGGTCGAAGGCGTCGCCGCGCTTGCCCGGCCGACCGGAACCCGGATTGACGCCGTTGACGGTCCCGGCGGGTCCGGAGGACGGCGCGGCCGCAGGCGCGGGCTTGCCGGCGCCCCTACTCTCGCTTTTGCCCTCGCTTTTGCCTTTGCCCTCGTTCAGCCGGAACTCGACATCCTCCTGGAACTTGCGCAGCTGCTCCTTGAGCTGGCGGTTCTCGTACTGGAGGGTCTCGATCTGCCCCGCCATCACGCGGGACTGGTTCTCGATGCGCCCGAGGCGCACCACCAGTTCCGAGGCGTCCTGCGCGGCGGCCGGGTGGCCGAGGAGCGCGGTGCCGAGGGCGGTGGCGAGGGCGAGACGGGTGCGAAGGCGGGCGAGCATGGGGCGGCTGCGGTCCGAGGGCGGCGCGTGGCCGTAACAGATGCGCCGGTCCGCGGCAAAACTGGGGCGGAAATCGATCTCCACCCCAGCGAACCTGCCTAGCGTTACGCCCCGGCGCCGCGGTCCAGCACGATCACCGCGCGGCGGTTCTGCGACCAGCACGAGATGTCGTTGCACACCGCCACCGGCCGCTCCTTGCCGTACGACACGGTGCGCATCCGGTTGCCCGTGATCCCGCGGGTGGCGAGATAGTCGTTCACCGACTGGGCGCGGCGGGCGCCGAGGGAGAAGTTGTACTCGCGGGTGCCGCGCTCGTCGGCATGGCCCTCGATGATGAAGGTGTAGCGCGGGTAGCGCTGCAGCCAGGCGGCCTGCTTGTCCAGCGTCGCGGTCGCGGTGGGCGTCAGGTCGGTGGAATCGGATTCGAAGAAGACCCGGTCGCCGATATTGACGACGAAGTCCTGCGCGCTGCCCGGGGTCGCGGCGCCGGCTCCGAACGCGGAGGCGTCGGCGAGGTCCTTGTCGTTGCTGCAGGCGCCGAGGCCGAGACCGGCGACGAGGGCGAGGCCGAGGGCGGCGGCACGGAAATGCTGGGGCATGATCGTCAAAACTCCTCGAGCGGTGCCGAAGGCCGGCTGCGGGTCTTCGAGGCGGGTCCGCGTCGTTCTGATGCCGTTCGTAGGCGCGGATGGTTAAGCGACGGTTCCACCGGGCGGCACGGGCGCGTGGTGGCGATCCATGCCGCTCGGCGCCGTGCGCTGACGCACCCGGGACGCGCCCGGAATGCGGCAGCGCCGGGGCGGCGGGGGCCGAACGGCGATTTCGGCCGCGCCGGTGGCGGCGCTGCAACAGCAGCGCGCGGTCCCGAACCGTCCGGTAACGGACACTCGGCGGCCGTTAAGACATCATCAATCTTGCCGCTCCCTTAATCGGCGGCCCGAACACCGGACATCCGCCATGCGCCCCGCCCAGAGCGTCCTCATCGTCGAGGACAGCTACCTGCTCCTCGAGATCATCGCGAGCCTGTGCGAAACCCACGGCATCCGGGTGGTCGAGGCCTCCACCGGCGAGGCGGCGCTGACGCTCCTGCGCGCGCAGGGCGCGGCCATCGACTGGCTGTTCACCGACATCCATCTGCCGGGACTGATCGACGGCTGGACGGTGGCGCACGCCTTTCGGACGATCCATCCCGACCGGCCGGTGGTCTACACCTCGACCGACACGACGGGCCGCAGCGGCGTGCCCGGCAGCTTCTTTCTGCGCAAGCCGTTCCAGGTCCAGGAGGTCGACCGGCTGGTGCGGATGATGGTCGAGGGCCTTGGTGAGGCGCATCTCGGCGCGCCGCTCTGCGCCACCGGCTGAGCGGGTTCAGCCGGCCCTGAACAGGGCCACGATCGCCGGCGCGGCGAGCCAGGTCTCCACCCGCGGACAGGTGAGGTCGCCAGCCGGCAGGGCGTCGTAGATCGAAAAACTCGCCGCGATGAAGCCCTGCAGGTCGTAGAGAACCGGGAACGCCTCGCCCACGACCTTGGATTTCGCCGCCTTGGCCTTGAACAGGTACGATCCGGTCAGCCCGAACTGCTCGGCGACCGCCGGGTAGATCGGCCAGATCACGTCCTGGGTCAGCTCGTCGCCGAGGTAATCCTCGATCTCCACGGGCTCGGGGGCGATCCCGCTCTCCACGAGCAGGCGCCGGGCGATGTCGCCGACGACATGTGCCTTCGGGTGGTTCATCAGGTGCATGAAGGCGCCCCGGCGCGCCCAGCGGGTCAGCTCGCGCTCCAGGCCGAAACCCACGGCCTCGGCGGCGCCGACGAGTTCCCGCACGGCCGGATCCCAATGGTCGAGATAGCCGAGGCGTCGGAAGACATCCTCGCGGAACAGGGCGGCGGTGCGCTCAGGCGCGAGGCCGAGCCGATGAGCGGTCAGTACGATCGCCGAGTGGTACTGCCCCATCGGCGACGGCGCGAGCTTCAGCGCGGCGAGGTCCGAGGCCTGGCCGGCATAGACCATGTCGGGGTGGAAGGCCGAGAACACGATCGAGGGAAACAGCTTGAGCCGCGGGTCGGCGGCCCGCAGGGTGGCGGCGTCGCCCCCCGGGATCAGCCCGGCCGGGAAGGTCTGCGAGAAGACGTGGTCGTGGGCCAGCAGCGTCCGGACCAGGCCGTCGATATGGCCGTGGTCGCGCTTCAGCGAACCCATGGGCAGGTAGCGGACCGGGCTCTTCGGCGCGAGCAGGCGCATCGCCTGGGCGACGCCCCGGGCCTGGCAATTGCCCAGCACCGCGATGCTCGGCCCGTCCCGACCGGTGACCGCGCGGGCGCGGTTCCGCCATGGTGTCGCCCAGGTGGGGGCCCAACTGGTCGTCGGAAACGTGAACGCGCTGCGGGCGCGCCGGGGCAGGTCGTTCAGGGCCACGTCGCGTGCCGGGGTCAGCAGACGGGTCAGCGGTCCCGAGGGCCGTCGCCGTCGTGAGGAAGAGGGTTCGAAGATGGCGTTGAATCCGTATACGGGTCTACCGGCCGAGCGATTCTGGCGCAAGGTCGTGACCAATGTGCCGCCCTTCGCGGTGAATCCGCACCCGAAGGACACGTTCGTCATCGCGCCGACCGACAAGGTCGCCACCGGCGGCTCGTGCTTCGCGCAGCGGGTGGCCGAAGCAGTGCGCGGCGCCGGGTTCAACTACTATCTGACCGAGCCGCCGACCCCCGGCATGAGCGCCGAGGAGGCCAATGCCCGCCAGTTCGGCACGTTCTCGGCACGCTACGGCAATCTCTACTACACGCGCCAGTTCGTGCAGCTGTTCGACCGGGCCTACGGGCAATTCGAGCCGGAGCTGAAGGCGTGGCGGCGCGATGACGGCCGCTACGTCGATCCGTTCCGTCCCACAGTCGAGCCGGCGGGCTTCGCCAGCGAGGCCGAGGTGATCGCGGCCCGCGACGCGCATCTGGCCGAGGTGCGCCGCCTGTTCGAGACGCTCGACGTGTTCGTGCTGACGCTCGGCCTCACGGAAGGCTGGCGCTGGCGGGCCGATGGCGCGGCGCTGCCGCTCGCCCCCGGGGTCGCGGGCGGAACCTTCGATCCGGACCTCTACGAGTGCGTCAACGCGGGCGCGGGCGAGGTGCTGGGCGACCTCAACGGCTTCCTCGACCGGCTCTGGAGCGTGAACCCGAAGGCGCGGGTGATCTTCACGGTCTCGCCGGTTCCGATGATCGCCACCTACATGGACCGGCACGTGATGGAGTCGAACAGCTACTCCAAGTCGGTGCTGCGGGTGGCGGCCGGCGAGGTGGTCGGCCGCGGCGACCCGCGGGCGGTCTATTTCCCCGCCTACGACATCGTCACGAGCAACGTGAATGCCGGGCGCTACTACAACGAGGACCAGCGCACCATCAACGACGCGGGCGTGCGCCACGTCATGCGCCTGTTCCTGGCGACTTTTGCGCGCGACCGGGTCTCCCCGGCCCCGACCCACGCGCCCGTGGACCTCGCCGCGGAGTTCGAGGGCAATGCCGGCGTGATCTGCGACGAGGAGGAGATCGAGCGCAGCGTGGCGTGAGGCCTCCGTTGCTTCCGGCCGGTCCTTTCGGGCAAGCTCGGCCCGTCGGGCGCCCACGCCCTCCGGAGACGAAGCCTTGAGCCTGCCCCCGCCCCGCCAGCCCGACCACGCCATCGATCCGGTCTTCGTGAAGCGGCACTCGCCCCGGGCCTTCACGGGCGAGGCCGTGCCCGAGTCCGAGCTGATGCGGATGATCGAGGCGGCGCGCTGGTCGCCCTCGGCCTACAACTCGCAGCCCTGGCGCTTCCTCTACGCGCTCCGGGGCGACGCCCACTGGGACACGTTCTTCGACCTGCTGGTGCCCGGCAATCAGAAATGGGTCTCGGGCACCGGCTCGATCCTGTTCCTGGTCTCGAACGGGTTCATGAAGGTCGGGGATGAGCTGAAACCCTCCTACAGCCGTTCCTTCGACGCCGGCACCGCCTCCCTGGCGTTCCAGCTCCAGGCGATCCACCAGGGCTGGCACGCCCACGGCATGGTCGGCTTCGATCATGTCCGCGCCCCGGAGGTGCTGCGCCTGCCCGAGAACCACCGGATCGAGGCCGCCTTCGCGGTCGGCCGCAAGATTCCGGAGGCCGAACTCAGCGAGGAGCAGCGGCCGCGGGAGACCCCGAACGGCCGCCGGCCGATCACCGACTTCACCATCGCGGGGCCGTTCCCGCCGGCCGCGGGCTGAAGCGGGCCGGAACCGGCGCCAGCAACTGCGGATTGTGTCCGCATCGCAGATCCGTCCTGAGCCCGGCCGGCATCACCTTCGAGCCGAGCCCAGGCATGTCCGATCCGCCCTGCGACATTCGGGAGCTGGCTCATGGGTTCGTCCGACAGCGGCACCACGGCCGCCGCGTTCCTCGATGACGGGCGGTTCGATCATGCCTCGGGCCTGCAAAGCGTCGCCGACCGCCACGGGGTCAGCCTCGATGCGGTGCGTCACCTCGTGCGGGCGCTGGAGCGCGGCCAAGGGACCATGGCGCAGTTCGACCATCCCGACCTCGGCGGGATGGGCCAGTGGTTCTCGGGCGGCATGGTGATGGTTGGCCGGATGTTCGACGATGGACTGAAGGCGCGGGTCGATGCCCTCTGCACCGAACTCGCCGCCGCGCTGCCGGCGAGCGGCTTTTCGGAGACGGCCCCGGCGGCGCGGCGCGGCGGCGCGTGGTGGCCGGCGGAGCTCGGGTCCCCGGCGAGCACCGGTTCGCAGAACGGGATGCGCTACGCCTATTTTCCGGAGAGGCGGCGGCTTGCCGTCGAATCGGGGGCAGGCGTGGCGGTCTACGACACGGGCGAGCACCACATCACGGGGGTCTCGCAAGCGAACGGCAGCCTCGGCTTCACCGGGCAGGCCGGCGCCATCGATCTCGCCCGGCTGCGCCGCATCGAGGCGGAGACAGCTGCCCCGCGGCAGGCGGATCCGGCGGAGGCGCAGACACCGGCACCCGTGCCGGATCGTGATCCGCCCGGCGACGTGCTCGCCACCATCGAGCGGCTGGCCGAACTGCACGCCCGGGGCGTGCTCACCGACCGGGAATTCTCCGACAAGAAGGCGGAGCTGCTGGCACGGCTATAAGGCCTGTCCCGATTTCGCGCTCTGATATCCGGGATTCCAAAGGGCTTCGCCCTTTGGCGGGTCGCCAGGGCAGAGCCCCGGCTGATCAATCAGGCGATGCCCGCGCGCAGCAGGTCGTGGACGTGGACGATGCCCACCGGCCGCCCGTCCGAAACCGCGAAGATGGCGGTGATGAGCCGGCGGTTCATCACTTCCAGCGCCGCCTGGGCGAGCTTGTGCGGCTCCACGGTGACCGGATCGCGGGTCATGATCGTGGAGACCTGCGTGTCGAGGAGCGCCGGGCCCATGTGGCGGCGCAGGTCGCCGTCCGTGACGATGCCGACGAGGCGCCCGGCCGCATCCGTGACGCCGACGCAGCCGTAGCGCCGCGCCGCGATCTCGATCAGCACCTCGGACATCAGCGCGGTCTCGTGGACCAGCGGCATGTCCTGCGGCCCGTGCATCACCTGCTGCACGGTCTTGAGACGGGCGGCGAGCGTGCCGCCGGGATGCAGGGTGTGGAAGCGCGCCGAGGTGAAGCCGCGCCGCTCCAGCAGCGCCACCGCCAGCGCGTCGCCCAGCGCGAGCTGGACCAGGCTGGAGGAGGTCGGCGCGAGGTCGTGCGGGCAGGATTCGCGCACCCGCGGCAGCTCCAGCAGCACGTCGGCGGCCCGGCCGAGCGTGCTCTCGCCGTTGCGGGTGATGGCGACCAGCGGGATCGAGAAGCGGCGGCTGAAGCCCACGAGGTCGGAGAGTTCCGCGGTCTCGCCCGACCACGACAGGGCGATGATCACGTCGTCCCGGGCGATCATGCCGAGGTCGCCGTGGCTCGCCTCGGTGGGGTGGACGAAGAACGCGTGGGTGCCGGTGGAGGCCAGCGTCGCGGCGATCTTGCGCCCGACATGGCCACTCTTGCCGATGCCGCTGACGATCACCCGGCCCTTGCTCTGCAGGATCGTCTGCACCGCTTCCTCAAAGGCCACGCCGAGCCGGCCCTGGAACGCCGCACTCGCCTCTTGCAGGGCCGCGATGCCGAGCTGCAGGCTGCGGATCCCGAGATCCCGGGTGGTGGCCAGATGCGGCGCCAGCGCGTCGTAGAGGTCGTCGCGCAGGGCGCTGGAGGCGGGAGCGTTCATCGGTTCCGTTCTGAACCCGGCGCCGGGCCGGCGATGCGAAGCGTGAGTGCCGACGCTAGGCAGCCGTCATGGTTGAAATGTGACGCCGGGACGACGCAGCGCCGCAGGTCGGCCGCCCGCAACGCGGTTGAAGCCGCGCCCGCCCGGGTCCATGCTGGCGCCACGCCACACAAATCGAGGGCTCCAGCCCCATGTCGATCCGCTTCCCCGATCCCGATCCCGCCATCCTCGCCCGGCGCGAGGCGATCCTGGCCGGCCTCGCGCCCCTGGTGGCGCCGGAGGCTTTGGTCGTGAGCGAGGACGAGCGCCGGGCCTTCGAGACCGACGGGCTGACCGCCTACCGGCAGATGCCGCTGGCCGTGGTGCTGCCCTCCACCACCGCGGAGGTCTCGGCGATCATGGCGTATTGCCACGCCAACGGCGTGCGGGTGGTGCCCCGGGGTGCCGGCACCTCGCTCGCGGGCGGCGCCATCGCGCAGGCCGACGCGATCATCCTGGGCGTCGGCAAGATGACCAAGGTCCTCGACATGGAATTCGCCAACCGCACCGCCCGGGTGCAGAGCGGCATCACCAACCTGGCGATCTCGGGGGCGGTCAGCCACAAGGGCTTCTTCTACGCCCCCGACCCGTCGAGCCAGCTCGCCTGCACCATCGCGGGCAACATCGCGATGAATTCCGGCGGCGCGCATTGCCTCAAATACGGGGTGACCACCAACAACCTGCTCGGCGTCACCCTGGTGCTCAACGACGGCACCGTGGTGGAGATCGGCGGCCAGCACCTCGATGCCGGCGGCTACGACCTGCTCGGCCTCGTCTGCGGCTCGGAGGGGCAGCTCGGCATCGTCACCGAGGCGACGGTGCGGATCCTGCGGGCCGCCGAGGGCGCGCGGCCGGCGCTGGTCGGCTTCTCGAAGGTCGAGGATGCGGGCGATTGCGTGGCGGCGATCATCGCGGCCGGCATCATCCCGGTGGCGATCGAATACATGGACCGCGAGGCGATCCTGATCACCGAGGACTTCGCCCAGGCCGGCTATCCCCGCGACGCCGAAGCGATGCTGATCATCGAAGTCGAGGGCTCGGATACCGAGTGCAGCGCGATGCTGGCGCGGATCGAGCGCATCGCGGAAGGTTTCCGCCCGACCAGCCTGCGGGTCTCGCGCTCGGAGGCGGAATCGGCCGCGATCTGGAAGGGCCGCAAATCGGCCTTCGGGGCCACCGGCCGGATCTCCGACTACATCTGCATGGACGGCACGATCCCCACCGGCCAGCTCGGGCCCGTGCTGGAGCGGATCGGCGCGATCTGTGCCGGGAAGGGCCTGCGGGTCGCCAACGTGTTCCACGCCGGCGACGGCAACCTGCACCCGCTGATCCTGTTCGACATCAACAAGGCCGGCGAGTTGCAGAAGGCCGAGGCAGCGGGCGACGAGATCCTGAAGCTCTGCGTCGAGGTCGGCGGCTGCCTCACCGGCGAGCACGGCGTCGGCATCGAGAAGCGCGAGTTGATGCGCTTCCAGTACGATCAGGTCGATCTCGCTCAGCAGATGCGGGTCAAGGCGGTCTTCGATCCGGACTGGATGCTGAACCCCGCCAAGGTCTTCCCGCTGGAGGGACGGCTTGCGGCCTGAACCGGAGCCGACCCTCCTGGCGAGCCCTCAGGCCGCCTCGTTCTTGCGGCGGCCGCGACCCGCGGCACCCTGGCGCCGGCCCTGCGGGGCAGCGGAGACCGTATCGTCCACGGCCTCATCGTCCTGATCAGCCTGCTGGCCGCGGCCGGGCTGACCGAGGCCGAGACTCTTCGCCAGGGCCGAGCGCTGCGCCGAGTAATTCGCCGACGTGGTCGGGTAATCGGCCGGCAGCCCGAAGCGCTCGCGATAGGTCTGCGGGTCCAGGCCGTGCTTGGTGAGATGGCGCTTCAGCGTCTTGTACGACTTGCCGTCGATGAAGCTGACCAGCCCGTCGGGCCGGATCGACTTGCGGATCTGGGCCGGGGTCGGCCGCTCGACCGTATCGACGACCGGGGCGACCGACCCGGAGGCGATCGAATTCAGCGCGCCGTGGATGCTCGCGATCAGGCTGGGCAATTCGGCCGAGGGCAGCGAGTTGTTGGAAACGTAGGCCGCGACGACGTCCACGGTCCGTTCGATGTAATCCAGTTGGGCTGTCAGCACAGCATCAGACATTTTCTCTTCCTTGCTTCGAAACCTGGTGGGAACCGCTCTTTTCGCGAGTTAAGACACCGGTCGGAAAAAGCAAGCTCACCCTTATACGGATCTGCGCGCGGACATAAGTCTAAGTGTGCATTAAGAGCCCGTCTCTACAGTGTGCGGTTGCATTGGCGACAACGGGACGGCACTTCGCAGTCGCTTTAGCGCAGTCCGACGAGCGAATGCTGCGCGGATCCTGAAAGCAAGTTTTCGTTGATGGGAGAGACCTTTACGCCCTGAGGCGATCGCAGTCTCGGACGGTCCTGCGTTCGGGTTTAGCGATCTGCACACAACATCAGCAGCCTCCGCGCAAGATTTCGTGAAACCCGCGGGCCGCAGCGACATTCGGCCCCGTCGGGCGTCCGGTTGATTCGCGCGCCGATAACCTCAGGTCCCGCCACGCCGAAGGTCAGGCGAAGGTCTTGCGCGGGTCGAATGCATCGCGCACGGCTTCGCCGGCGAAGACGAGCAGGCTCAGCATCACGGCGATTACCAGGAAGCCCGTGAGCCCAAGCCAGGGTGCGGTGAGGTTGTCTTTGCCCTGGGCAAGGAGCTCACCCAGCGAGGGCGAGCCCGGCGGCAGGCCGAAGCCGAGGAAGTCCAGCGAGGTCAGGGTCGTGATCGAGCCGTTCAGGATGAACGGCAGGAAGGTCAGCGTTGCCACCATGGCGTTCGGCAGCAGGTGGACGGTCATGATCCGAATATTCGACAGGCCGAGCGCCCGGGCGGCGCGGACATACTCGAAGTTCCGGGCGCGCAGGAACTCGGCGCGCACGACGCTGACCAGCGCCACCCAGGAGAACAGCAGCATGATCCCGAGCAGCACGAAGAAGCCCGGCGCGATGAAGGCCGAGATGATGATGATCAGGTAGAGGGTCGGGATCCCGCCCCAGACCTCGATGAAGCGCTGGAAGGCGAGATCGACCCAGCCGCCGAAATAACCCTGCACGGCACCCGCCACCACGCCGATCGCGGACGAGATCGCCGCCAGGATCAGGCCGAACAGCACCGAGATGCGGAAGCCGTAGATCACCCGCGCCAGCACGTCCCGGGTGGTGTTGTCGGTTCCGAGCCAGTGCCAGGGGATATCGGCGCAGGTCGTGCCGCCGAGCTTTTCCGCGACCGGCCGGCACTGCGCGTCCGTGAGCATCCAGGTCGGCGGCGACGGCGAGGGGGTCGGCAGATCCTCGTTGATCGTGTCGTACGAGAACCGGATCGGCGGCCAGAGCGCCCAGCCGTTCTGCGCGATCTCCTTGCGGATCTCGGAGGAGCGATAGTCGGTCTGCGCGAGGAAGCCGCCGAATTTTTCTTCCGGGTAGTCGACCAGCACCGGCACCAGCCACTCGCCCTTGTAGGACAGGAGGATCGGCCGGTCATTGGCGATGAACTCGGCGAACAGGCTGGCGACGAACAGGATCGTGAAGATCAGGAACGACGCGGAACCGAGGCGGTTGCGGCGGAAATTGTCGAGCCGCCGCCGGTTGATCGGCGACAGGCCACGGCGCCCGGCCGGGGCGAGCGGTGGGGGGGCGCCCTCGTCCGGCCGCAGGACGATCGGCTGGGCGCCGGGCATGGGCGCGGGCACGGCCGAGCCCTCGCCGGGGCGGGCGACTTCGTTCATGGCTGGAGACTCCCAGACGGGCGCAGGCTGGCCCGCCCCGCGATGCGGCGGGCGGTGTTCACGCATCCGGATTGGGGAAGCGGGCAGCTCTCTCCGCTTCTCTCCCTCCCACCGCTGCGAGGGAGGGCGGCCCCTGCGTCAGCAGGGGTCGGGAACGGTGACCCGGCTCCAGGAAAAGGCGCGTCCGTCATGAGGGTCGGAGCCGCATTCTGCACGGGCGCTCCCTCTCTCCCGACCCCCTTCGGGCGCCACCCGCCCCCACGAAGGGGGGAGGAAGAGAAGCGGAGGCGCCCGATCTCGGTTTTCAAGCGCGCCGGGACCAGGGGCGGAAGGACGGCGCCCGTCCCTTCAGCCCCCCTCAGCCGTCGAGCCGGGTCGCGGTGCCCTCGATCTCGCTCGGGCGCAGGCCGCCGCTGCGCTCCATCCAGTTGCGCAGCAAGCGGACGTTCCGGCGGTTGGCCTTGAAAGCCGCGTCGAACAGGTCGCCCGCGATCGGCACCGCGCCAATCAGACCGTCGAAGGCCACGTTGAGCCCCATCCGGGCCACCAGCCAGCGCGGCGCCCCGAGGCGCTTGGCCTCGTAGACGATGAAGGACGAGATCACCATGCCGGCCACGTCGCCGATCACCGGGACGAGGCCGATCAGCGCGTCGAACCCGACCCGCCGGTTGATCCCCGGGATCACGAAGGCCGTATCCATCAGGTGGGCCAGCGTCTCCAGCCGGGCGAGGCTCGCCTCGCGGCCGAGATCCGCCGACAGGAACGGTGGGCGGGCGCCGAGGCGGTCCTCGCCGCCGGGACGGGTCTCGGTCCGGGCGAAGCGGCCGGTCGAGGGGGCCTGGGTGAAATCCATGGTTGCGGTCCGTGCGGAAGCCATCGCTCTCAACGATGTGGCCCCACGGTCGGATCCCCGCAAGGAACGGCCG
The DNA here is from genome assembly GCF_026540795.1 of Methylobacterium sp. GC_Met_2. Classification (NCBI taxonomy): domain Bacteria; kingdom Pseudomonadati; phylum Pseudomonadota; class Alphaproteobacteria; order Hyphomicrobiales; family Methylobacteriaceae; genus Methylobacterium; species Methylobacterium sp. GC_Met_2. Next base: position 26,090 of record NZ_JALNUM010000062.1, on the reverse strand, counting down.
CGCGTCCGTCATGGCCGGCTCCGGGCGAGCCCGCTCATCCGGTCGAGGGCGGTATCCAGGGTGGCGTCGTCCTTGGCGAAGCAGAGGCGCACGAGGGTCCGCACGGAGGCGTCGGGGTAGAAGGCGCTCACCGGGATCGCCGCCACGCCGTGCCGTGTGACGAGCGCCTCGCAGAACGCGGCATCGTCCCCGAGGCCGAGGCCCGCGATGTCGAGGTTGAGGAACCACGTCGCCTGCGCGGGCAGGACGTCGAAGCCGAGCACCCGCAATCCGCCGGCCAGCCGGTCGCGGGACCGGGCATAACCCGTCCGCATGGCGTCGAACCAATCCGGGGGCTTGGCGAGGCCGTAGGCCACCGCCTCCTGAAGGTTCGGCGGCGTGGTGAAGGTGAGGAACTGATGCGCCTTGGCAAGCCCCTGCATCAGCCGGGCATGGGCCATCACGAAGCCGACCTTCCAGCCGGTGAGCGAGAAGATCTTGCCCGCCGAGCCGATCTTCACGGTCCGCTCGCGCATGCCGGGCAGCGCCATCAGCGGCGTATGGCGCGCGCCATCGAAGACCACATGCTCCCACACCTCGTCGCAGAGCACGGTCACGTCGAAGCGGCAGCACGTGCGGGCCAGCAGCGCGAGGTCGTCCTGCCCGAACAGGGTGGCGCTGGGGTTGAGCGGATTGTTCACAAGCACCACCCGGGTGCGGTCGCTGAAGGCCGCCTCCAGGGCGGCCTCGTCGAGGCGGAACGCCGGCGGCGTCAGGGTCACGACCCGCGGCACGCCGCCGGCGCGCCGGACCAGCGGCAGGTAGGCGTCGTACATGGGGGCGAACAGCACGACCTCGTCGCCGGGCTCGACCAGCGCCAGCAACGCACCGGCCAGCGCCTCTGTGGCGCCGGAGGTCACCATCACCTCGGTCTCCGGATCGAGGTCGAGACCCTGATGCGCCGCGTAATGCGCTGCGATCGCCTGACGCAGCGCCGGCACGCCCATCATCGGCGGGTACTGATTCCAGCCGTCGACCAGGGCCCGGGCGCCGTGCTGGCGGATGTCGGCGGGCCCGGGATCGTCTGGAAAGCCCTGGCCGAGATTGACCGCGCCGTGGGCCCGGGCGAGCCGCGACATCGTCTCGAACACCGTCGTGGGCAGCGTCGCGAAGACCGGATTCATGCGGCGTGAAACGGGTGGTCGGGCCGGGACGGACTCAGCATGGCCGGCCTGTAGCATGGGCTTCGATCCTTGAGGAATGTGCGCATGCGCACAGACGTATCGCGCCTCCGAAATCGGGGGGCTGACGAATGTTGACTTTCATCACTCGTATCGTAGGTTCTCAACACGGCCGGTGCGGCACACCTGCCGGCAGGGCTTCGCCCCCTCGCTCTGCCATCAGGAAGCCGCCCCGGTCCTCTCGAAGGACCATCGACTTGCGGGTCGGTGGTCCTTTCGGCTGTTCGGGGCTAGGCTTTCGATCCGGAACGCCGCCGCCCGATCGTGCAGGGCGGATGAGCGGCCAATGTCGTGGTCGGCGTGCGAAGCCATGATCGCCAGCGACCGTTCGGAACCGACGATGCGGACGGCCTCACGCTGCCTTCTCCTCGCACTGCTGATCGCGGGTCTTGGTGTGACCCTGCGGCGCGCCCTGCCGGTGACCCCTGTGGACGGGGCGCTCCAGGCGGTGTTGCGCGCCTATGCGACTCCGCAACAGGAACACCAGCAACACGACTGAAACCTCACCGCCCTAGTGACGGCGCATTAGGCGGGCATCGCTTCCACGCTGTCCCGGTGGCGAAGATGTCGCCGCAGTCAGGAGCCGTACAGGCCCCAGATAACATCATGGGCCTGGACTCCGCGTCAGGTGTCGTTTCCGCCGCGCCACGACACGAAACGGCAACGATCTCAGACTCAGCCTCCGGGACCAGCGTCGCGGGGGCCGGCACAGGGGTTTGGACACGCGGGGCTAGGGCCTTCCATGGTCGCCAGTGCGGCGGGCCCGGGCTCCCGTCAGACACGAGTCAGACATGAACGAGAGTTCACCGATCCGGACCGACACCGCCCGCGCCTACCAGCCCGGTGAGACGCCCGTGCGCCATGTCGGGCGGCGGCGGTTCCGGCCGATCCGCTGGCTGGTGATCCTGGTGCTGCTCGCCGGCGCCGGGGCGATCGGCCATCGCTGGTACGAGGCCCGGACCACCAAGGGGGCCGAGCCCGCGACGGCGCAGCATACCGGCGGCCATGGCGGCCGGCGCGGCGGGGCCGACATGCCGCAGGCGGTGGGGATCGCCGCGGTGACGACCGGCGACATGCCGGTGATCCTCCAAGGCCTCGGCACGGTGACGCCGCTCGCCACCGTGACGGTGAAGTCGCAGATCAGCGGCTACCTGATGGCGGTGAAGTTCCGCGAGGGCCAGGCGGTCAAGGCCGGCGACGAACTCGCCCAGATCGATTCCCGGCCCTACGAGGCGCTGCTCGCCCAGTACCAGGGCCAGCTCGCCCGCGATCAGGCGCTCCTCCAGAACGCGAAGCTCGACCTCCAGCGCTACCAGACGCTGAACCGTCAGGATTCGATCTCGAAGCAGAACGTCGATACCCAGGCCGCCCTGGTGAAGCAGAATGAGGGTACGATCGCGGCCGACCAGGCGCTCGTCGACCAGCAGAAGCTCAACATCGCCTACACGCACATCACGTCGCCGGTGGACGGGCGGGTCGGCCTGCGGCAGGTCGACCAGGGCAACTACATCTCGGCTGCCTCCACGGCGATCGTGGTGGTGACCCAGCTCCACCCGATCTCGGTGATCTTCACCCTGCCGGAGGACGACGTCGCCCGGGTGATGCGTCAGGTGCGGGCCGGGACCAAGCTCGCTGTGCGGGCCTACGACCGCGGCGACGCCCACGAGATCGCCACCGGCCGGCTCGATACGGTCGACAACCAGATCGACACGACCACCGGCACGGTGAAGCTGCGCGCCCTGTTCGACAACGCCGACGAGGAGCTGTTTCCGAACCAGTTCGTCAACGCCAAGCTGACGGTCGACACGGTGCGGGAGGCGACACTGGTGCCGAATGCGAGCCTGCTCCAGGGCACGCCCGGCACCTACGTCTACCTGATGGACGGGGACAACAAGGTCACGGTTCGGCCGATCAAGACCGGCGAGACCGACGGGACCAACACGGTGGTGGCCTCGGGACTGAAGCCGGGGGATCGGGTCGTCACGGATGGCACCGACCGGCTGAAGGATGGCGCGCCGGTGCGGATCACCGAGGGGGCCGCAGCTGCCGGCGACGGCAAGGCGGTCGAGGCGAAGCCGGACGGCAAGGGTGATGTGAAGCCCGAGGCACCGGCCGACGCGGCGGATTCTCAAGGGACAGCGGAGGGCGGTCGTCGGCACCGGCGCCGTCAGGCGCAGTGAGTTCGGGGCTGGCGCGACGGTTCCCCTCCCCCCTCTGCGGGGGAGGGTACCCTGCGCAGCAGGGGGGGAGAGGGGAGCCCGGCTTCCGGAGGGGCCGTGGCCTGCATGAAGGCCGAAGCCTCGTTCTGCACCGTCGCTCCCCTCTCCCGACCCTCGCTGACGCGAGGGCCACCCTCCCCCGCAGAGGGGGGAGGGAGAACGGGAGCGCGCCATGAACCCGTCCCGCCTGTTCATCCTCCGCCCGGTCGCCACGACACTGCTGATGCTGGCGATCCTGATCGTCGGCGGCGTGTCGTACCTGAACCTGCCGGTCTCGGCGCTGCCGGCCGTCGACTATCCGACGATCCAGATCCAGACCTTCTATCCGGGCGCCAGCCCCGAGGTGATGACCTCCTCGGTGACCGCTCCCCTGGAGCGGCAGTTCGGCCAGCTGGCCAACCTCAACCAGATGACCTCGCAATCCTCCGCGGGCGCCTCGGTCATCACCCTGCAGTTCAGCCTGGACCTGTCCCTCGACATCGCCGAGCAGCAGGTCCAGGCGGCGATCAACGCCGCCGGTAATTTGCTACCTTCAGACCTGCCGGCACCGCCGATCTACGCCAAGGTCAACCCAGCCGATGCGCCCGTGCTGACGCTGGCGCTCACCTCGAAGACGCTCCCGCTCACCCAGGTCCGCGATCTCGCTGAGTCGCGCCTCGCCCAAAAAATCAGCCAGGTGGCGGGGGTCGGCCTCGTCAGCATCTCAGGGGGGCAGCGGCCGTCCGTGCGGGTACGGTTCAACGCCCGCGCGCTCGCCGCCTATGGACTCAACATCGACGACCTGCGCACCACGATCACCAACCTCAACGTCAACACGCCGAAGGGTACGATCGACGGGCCCAAGCAATCCTACGCGATCAACGCCAACGACCAGATCCGCGACCCGAAGGCCTACAATTCGGCGATCATCGCCTATCGCAACGGCGCACCGGTGATGCTCTCGGAGGTCGCCGACGTGGTCGAGGGGCCGGAGAACACCAAGCTCGGCGCCTGGGCCGATGCGACACCGGCGGTGATCCTCAACATCCAGCGCCAGCCCGGCGCCAACGTCATTGCCACGGTCGACAAGATCAAGGCGCTGCTGCCGCAGATGCAGGCGAGCCTGCCGGCCGCCGTGGTGGTGGCGCCGCTCACAGACCGGACCACCACGATCCGCGCCTCCGTGGAGGACGTGCAGTTCGAGCTGGGCCTCGCCATCGCGCTGGTGGTGCTGGTGATCTTCCTGTTCCTGCGCAGCCTGTCGGCAACCCTGATCCCGAGCCTGTCGGTGCCGCTGTCGCTGGTCGGCGCCCTCTCTGTGATGGACCTCTACGGCTTCTCCCTCGACAACCTGTCGCTGATGGCCCTGACCATCGCGACCGGTTTCGTGGTCGACGACGCCATCGTGGTGATCGAGAACATCGCCCGGCACGTCGAGGCCGGCGATTCGCCCCTGGAGGCGGCGCTGAAGGGCTCCCGCGAGATCGGCTTCACCATCATCTCGCTGACCGTCTCGCTGATCGCGGTGCTGATCCCGCTGCTGTTCATGGGCGACGTGGTCGGGCGCCTGTTCCACGAATTCGCCATCACGCTGGCGGCCACCATCGTGATCTCGGCGGTGGTGTCGCTGACCCTGGTGCCGATGCTCTGCGCCCGGCTCCTGAAGCACGTGCCGGAGGCTCAGGTCCGCCGCCGCGAGGGCGCGATCTCCCGGCTGGGCCGGCGCGCCATCGACGGCACGATCGAGGCCTACGGCCGGGCGCTGCGGGTGGTGCTCAACCACCAGGGCCTGACCCTGCTGGTGGCCGTGGGGACGCTGGGGCTCACCGTCTACCTGTTCGTGGTGATCCCGAAGGGCTTCTTCCCCGTGCAGGACACGGGCGTGATCCAGGGTATCACGCAGGCCGACCAATCGGTCTCCTACGCCGCCATGGCCGAGCGCCAGCAGCGCATGGCCGAGATCGTCCTGAAGGACCCGGACGTCGCCAACCTGTCGTCGTTCATCGGGGTCGACGGCCAGAACGTCACCCTCAATTCCGGCCGGATGCTGATCAACCTGAAGCCCCGGGACGCGCGCACCGCCTCGGCCAGCGCGATCATCCGGCGGATCTCGGCGGCGGCCGCCAACCAGCCCGGCATGCGGCTCTACATGCAGCCGGTCCAGGACCTGACCATCGACACCGCGGTCTCGGCGACCCAGTACCAGGTGATCCTCGAGAGCCCGAACATCGAGGATTTCGAGACCTGGGTCCCCCGCTTCACCGAGGCGCTGGCCCAATCGCCCGTGGTCCGGGACGTGGCCAGCGACCACCAGGGCGAGGGGCTCGCTGCCTACGTGACCATCGACCGGCCCACCGCCGGCCGCTACGGCATCACCCCGGCGACCATCGACAACGCCCTCTACGACGCCTTCGGCCAGCGGATCATCTCGACGATCTTCACCCAGTCCAACCAGTACCGGGTCATCCTGGAGGCCGACCCGAAGCTGCACACCACCCTGCGCAGCCTCGATTCGATCTACCTGCCCTCCTCGACGGCGACCAACGGACAGGTGCCGCTCTCCGCGGTGGCGCGGATCAGCGAGCGGCGGGCGCCACTTTTGATCTCGCATCTCGGCCAGTTCCCGGCCACCACCGTGTCGTTCAACCTCGCCCCCGGCGCGGCCCTGGGGCAGGCCGTCGAGGCGATCGACGCGGTCAAGGCCGAGATCGGCCTGCCGCCCTCGTTCCGGGTGGTGCCACAGGGCTCGGTCTTCGCCTTCCAGTCGGCGCTCGGCAACGAACTGTTCCTCGTGCTGGCGGCGATCGTCACCGTCTACATCGTGCTGGGCGTGCTCTACGAGAGTTTCATCCACCCGATCACGATCCTGTCGACCCTGCCGTCGGCGGGGATCGGGGCGCTGCTCGGCCTGATGCTGTTCGGGCTGTCGCTCGACATCATCGCGGTGATCGGCATCGTGCTCCTGATCGGCATCGTGAAGAAGAACGCCATCATGATGATCGACTTCGCGCTCCAGGCCGAGCGCGAGGACGGGCTCGATCCCCGGGAGGCGATCTTCCAGGCCTGCCTCTTGCGTTTCCGGCCGATCCTGATGACGACGCTGGCGGCTTTGTTCGCCGCAGTGCCGCTGATCCTCGGCACCGGGGTGGGCTCGGAATTGCGCCAGCCGCTCGGCATCTGCATCGCGGGCGGTTTGATCGTCAGCCAAGTGCTGACGCTGTTCACGACGCCGGTGATTTATCTGGCGTTCGACCGGCTGGAGCGGCGGATTTCCGGGCGGCGTGAGTCCGGGTTGGAGAGTGGTGAGGTCCTGCCATGACGCGGCGGGACGATGGTGCGGATCCCCCTCCCCCCTCTGCGGGGGAGGGTGGCCCTCGCGTCAGCGAGGGTCGGAAGAGGGGCAGCGCGACGGTTCAGGATGTGAGGCTCGTCGCGACCTTTCCGGATAGGTCGCTCCCCTCTCCCGACCCCCTTCGGGGGCCACCCTCCCCCGCAGAGGGGGGAGGGAGGGCGTGTGGCAGGTCCGATCCAGGCACGACGCAGAAAGGCCGGCGTCCTGGCAAGCCCGATCCACACCTGCGCGCCTTCGCCCGTGAGCAGCGGCAATCCTATACGCGGGCTGAGGATGCCGTCTGGCAGCAGGTGCGCGCCGGGCGCTTCCACGGTCTCAAGTTCAGGCGCCAGGTGCCGATCCCGCCCTACATCGCGGATTTCCTCTGTGCCTCCGCGCGGCTGATCGTCGAGCTGGACGGTGAACCACATGAGACCGAGGCACGTCGTCTCCGCGATGCGAAGCGGGATGCTTGGCTGAAGAGCCAGGGCTTTACGGTCCTGCGCTCCCCGAACGACCTCGTTCTAAGCAACCTCGGCTTGGTCCTGGATGCCGTCAGGGAAGCCGTCGCAACGCAGAAAGAACTTGGCTCCCCCCTCCCCCCTCTGCGGGGGAGGGTACCCTGCGCAGCAGGGGGGGAGAGGGGAGCGACGGTGCAGGATGAGACTGTGCCCATCGGGAAGGTTGAGCCCCTTTTGGAACCCGGGTCTCCCCTTGCGGGACTTCGTCCCGACCCGACCCCTGCTGACGCACAGGGCGCTCATCGGGCCACCCTCCCCCGCAGAGGGGGGAGGGAGATGTGCGGAATCGACTGCGCCTCTTCCGACGAGCACACGCCGGCTCCCCGCCCAGCCCACGGGTGCCACCCGTGAACATCTCCGAGCCGTTCATCCGGCGCCCGGTCGCGACCACGCTGCTGACCATCGGGGTGCTGCTCGCCGGGCTGTTCGCGTTCCTGAAGCTGCCGGTGGCGCCGCTGCCGCAGATCGACTTCCCCGTGATCCTGGTCCAGGCCCAGATGGCCGGTGCCTCGCCCGACACCATGGCCACGACCGTAGCGGCGCCGCTCGAACGACGGCTGGGCGCCATCGCGGACGTCAACGAGATGACGTCGACCAACACCCTGGGCTCCACCCGGATCGTGCTGCTGTTCGGCCTCAACCGGGACATCGACGGGGCCGCCCGCGACGTCCAGGCCGCCATCAACGCGGCGCGCGCCGACCTTCCGACCGCGCTCCGGCAGAACCCGACCTACCGGAAGTTCAACCCCGCCGACACGCCGATCATCATCCTCGGCATGTCCTCGGAGACGCTGACCCGCGGCCAGGTCTACGATTCCGCCGCCACCGTGGTGCAGCAGAAGCTGTCTCAGCTCCCCGGCGTCGGCAACGTCGATATCGGCGGCTCGTCCCTGCCGGCCGTGCGGGTCGAGCTCGATCCCACCGCCCTGTTCAACTACGGCATCGGCCTCGAAGGCATCCGGGCGGCCCTGGCCTCGGCCAATGCCAATTCGCCGAAAGGCGAGATCGACGCCGGTGAGCGCCGCTACCAGCTCTACGCCAACGACCAGGGCCGCAAGGCCGCCGATTACCGCGACATCATCGTGGCCTACCGCAACGGGGCCGCCGTGAAGCTCACCGATGTCGGGCAGGTCCTCGACGGCGTCGAGGACAAGCGCAACCTCGGCATCGTCAACGGCAAGTCCGGCGTGCTGCTGTTCGTCTACAAGCAGCCGGGCGCCAACGTGGTCGAGACCATCAACGCCGTGAAGCAGGCGCTGCCGCAGATCACGGCCTCGCTGCCCGGCGGCATCGACATCAAGCTCACCGGCGACCGCAGCGCCACGATCCGCGCCTCGCTCTCGGCCACCGAGGAGACCCTGCTGGTGGCGGTCGGCCTCGTGATCCTGGTGGTGTTCGGCTTCCTGCGCTCCTGGCGGGCGACGCTGATCCCGGCGGTGGCGGTGCCGATCTCGATCATCGGCACCTTCTCGGCGATGTACCTTCTCGGCTACTCGCTCAACATCCTGTCGCTGACCGCGCTGATCATCGGCACCGGCTTCGTGGTCGACGACGCCATCGTGGTTCTGGAAAACGTCCAGCGGCACATCGAGGAGGGCAAGCCCCGGCTCCAGGCGGCCTTGATCGGCGCCCGGGAGGTCGGCTTCACGGTGATCTCGATGAGCCTGTCGCTCATCGCGGTGTTCCTGCCGATCCTGCTGATGGGCGGCCTCGTCGGCCGGATCTTCCAGGAATTTTCCGTCACCCTGTCGCTGTCGATCCTGATTTCCCTGGTGCTGTCCCTCACCACCACGCCGATGATGTGCGCCCGGCTGCTGCGGGCCGAGGGGCACGGTCCGGACGGGGCACCCACAGCAGGCCGCCGGCCGAACCTTCTGATCCGGATGCTGGAGGGTGGCTTCTCCCGGCTGCTCGGCGCCTATGGGCGGACGCTGGAGGTGGCGCTCGCCCATCCGCGCCTCGTGCTGCTGACCCTGCTCGCCACGGTGGGGCTCAACGTCTACCTCTACATCATCGTCCCGAAGGGCTTCTTCCCCGAGCAGGATACCGGCCAGATGATGGGCGGCGTCCAGGCCGACCAGCGCATCTCGTTCCAGTCGATGGAACAGAAGCTCAAGCAGGCGGCCGCGATCGTCGGCGCCGATCCGGCGGTGGAGAGCGTCGTCGGCTTCACGGGCGGGCGCGGCACCAACTCGGCCAACGTGTTCATCGGCCTGAAGCCGCTCAACGAGCGGGCGCCGATCTCCACCGTGATGGCGCGGCTGCGGCCGAAGCTCGCGCAGGTCGCGGGCGCGCGGCTCTACGTCTTCCCCCGGCAGGACCTGCAGATGGGCGGCCGCCAGAGCTTCGCCCAGTACCAGTACACCCTCCAGGGCGACACGCCCGAGGAGCTGTTCGCCGCCGCCCCGAAGCTGGTGGCGGCCCTCCAGAAGGACCCGACCTTCGCGGACGTGACCTCCGACCAGCAGGAGGGCGGCCTGGAGAGCCGGGTGGTGATCGACCGCAACACGGCCTTCCGCTACGGCATCACCCCGAACAAGATCGACAACACCCTCTACGACGCCTTCGGCCAGCGGCAGGTCTCGACGATCTACAATCCGTTGAACCAGTACCACGTCGTGATGGAGATCGCGCCGCGCTACCTGGAGACGCCGGAGACGCTGAAGCAGATCTACGTCTCGACCTCGGGCGGGAACGCGGCCGGCTCGGCGACCACCAACGCGGTGGCCGGAACCGTGGCGACGGCGGGCGGCGTCAACACCAACGCGGCAACCGGCACCAGCAGCCCGGGCAGCGCTTCGTCCACGTCGGGCGCCGGCTCGGGGGCGGTCGGCGGCGCGTCCGGGGGCACGGGCGCCGTCGCGGCTGCGGCTGCCGCCTCTGCCAGCACGGCCGACACCGCCTCGAACGCCGCCGCCATCGCGTCGGATTCGGCCCGCAACGCCTCGGCCAACGCCATCGCGGCCTCGAAGGGCGGCGCTTCGTCGAGCGCCCCCGTCTCGGCCGCCAAGGAGACCATGGTCCCGCTCTCGGCCTTCGCGCGGATCGAGCCCGGCAACGCACCCACGCAGGTCAGCCACCAGGGCCTGTTCGTGGCGACCACGATCTCGTTCAACCTCGCCCCGGGCAAGAGCCTGTCGGACGCGACCGCCGCCATCGACCGAGCCATGGCCAACCTGCACCTGCCGGCCACGATCCACGGGGAGTATGCGGGCGCGGCCAAGAACTACGTCGCCTCGGCCTCGCGCCAGCCGCTATTGATCCTGGCGGCGATCCTGGCGGTCTACGCGGTGCTCGGGATCCTGTACGAGAGCTTCGTGCATCCGCTCACGATCCTCTCCACCCTCCCCTCCGCCGGTGTCGGCGCGGTGCTGGCCCTGCTGGTGACCGGGACCGACTTCACCATCATCGCGCTGATCGCGGTGTTCCTGCTGATCGGCATCGTGAAGAAGAACGCGATCATGATGATCGACGTGGCGATCGATTCAGAGCGGACCCGGGGCGCGAATCCCGTGGATGCGATCCGGGAGGCCTGTCTCCTGCGTTTCCGGCCGATCATGATGACCACGCTGGCGGCCATGCTCGGCGCCGTGCCGCTGATCCTGGCCAACGGCGAGGGCGCGGAACTGCGCCGGCCGCTGGGCATCGCCATCGTGGGCGGGTTGATCGTGAGCCAGATCCTGACCCTCTACACCACCCCCGTCGTCTATCTCACCCTTGACCGACTCAGGCACAGGGTGCTCGACCGCCGCAGGCGCGCCGGAGGGGGCGGAGAAGCGGCCCTGCCGGCCGGAGAATGATGGTTAAGGTTTCACGTGAAACATCGGCCGTGTTCGCGCGCGCGACACTCCCTCCCCCCTTTGCGGGGGAGGGTACCCTGCGCAGCAGGGGGGGAGAGGGGCAGCGCGATGGTGCAGAACGATGCCGTGCCCGTCATGCTGACCGCGCCTTGTTCGGAAGCCGCGCTCCCCTCTCCCGACCCCTGCTGACGCAGGGGCCACCCTCCCCCGCAAAGGGGGGAGGGAGAGCGCGGCGTCACCTCGCGGCCCTCCTTCTCGCGGTCCCGCTCCTCGCAGGCTGCGTGGTCGGCCCCGACTATTCCCGGCCCTCCGTGGAGACGCCGCTCGGCTACAAGCAGGGCGGCGTCCGGGAGGACAGCGCGGCCTATGTCGCCGCGCGGAAGAAGGGGTTTCGCGAGGCCCGACCGAGCGACGCGGTCGAGCGCGGCGACTGGTGGCGGGTCTTCCGGGATCCGAATCTCGACCGGCTGATCCGCCTCGTCGATGTCGACAACCAGTCCCTGCGGCAGGCAGTGGCGAATTACCGGCAGGCCCGGGCGCTCGTCGCCTCGGCCCAGGCCGCCCTGTACCCGACGGTGATCGGCGCCCCGAGCATCACCCGCGCCGGCAGCGGCGGCACCGTCCGCACCAGCGAGTCCCTGGTCGGCCAAGCGAGCTGGCAGCTCGACCTGTTCGGCGGTACCCGCCGTACCATCGAGAGCGAGGCGGCGCTGGCGCAATCCGATGCCGCCACCATCGCCCTCACCCGCCTGACCATCCAGGCGGAGGTCGCGGCCGATTACCTGACCGTCCGCTACGCCGACTCGCTCCAGAAGGTGCTCGACGAGAATGTCGAGAACTTCAAGAAGACCGCGGCGATCACCGAGAACCAGTACGCCGCCGGCGTGGCCGCCCGCTCAGACGTGATCACCGCGCAGACCCAGGTCCAGACCATCGAGGCCCAGGCCATCGCGGTGCGGCTGACCCGGGTGCAGTACGTGAACGCCATCGCCACCCTGATCGGGCGCCCGCCCTCCGAGGTGTCGATCCCCGTGGGCGGCATCAACCGCAATCCGCCGGCCGTGCCGGTCGGCATCCCGGGCGACCTGCTGGAGCGGCGCCCGGACGTCGCGCAAGCCGAGCGGCTGGTTCAGGCCCAGAGCGAGCGCATCGGCGTGGCGGTGGCGGCCTTCTTCCCCACCGTGACGATCTCGGCCCAGGGTGGCGTCTCGGGGCTGACCCGCACCGGCCTGTTCTCGGCGGCCAACCAGTTCTGGTCGGTGGCGGGCTCGGCCAGCGAGGTCCTGTTCGACGGGGGCGCCCGCACGGCGGCCCTGCGCTCGGCCGAGGCCGCCTACGACGCCCAGGTGGCCAATTACCGGCAGGTGGTGCTCGCGGCCTTCGCGGAGGTCGAGAACCAGATGGCGGCCCTGCGCATCCTCGGCCAGCAGCAGACCGCCCAGGACAAGGCGGTCGAGCTGTCGCGCAAGGCGGTGGAGATCACGCTCAACGAGTACCGGGCCGGTACGCAGAACTTCACCACCGTGGTGACCGCGCAGGGCTTGCTCGTGTCCAATGAGATCAACGCCCTGCAGGTGCGGCTGAGCCGCTTCACCGCGGCAGTGACGCTGATCCGGGCGCTGGGCGGCGGCTGGGACGTGCGCTCACTCCCGAGCGATTCCGAGCTGAAGGGCCCGAGCCTGCCGATCGACCGGGGTGGCCAGGCGGTCCGCCCCGACGAGTAGGGCTCAAGCACCTCTCTTTACGGTGATGGGTTTCAAAAGAGACGCGTCCCTTTTGCGGGTGCAGGGCAGAGCCCTGCGGTACGGATCCTGGGCCCCTTTCGAGGGTCCAGGATCCGTATGCCGGGGTTTCACCCCGACACCCCACCAAAGGGCTGAGCCCTTTGGGAACCCGGTGGCCGGAACGGACCTCCGGCAGGACGGGTTGTCCCGCCGGTTTGCTGCACCGCAGATGGACGGGAGTTGGGGATGGCCGAGCAGACGACAGCCCTCAAGAACGATGCGGCTTGCGGCACCAAGCCGGCGCCGCCCTGCACGCTGGTGATCTTCGGGGCGGGCGGAGACCTGACCAAGCGCCTGCTGATGCCCTCCCTCTACAACCTCGCGGGCGCCGGGCTGCTGCCGGCGGGCTTCTCGATCCTGGGCGTCGATCATAACGACGGCACCGACGAGGGCCTGCGCGACACCCTGACCAAGACCCTGGAGGCGTTCAGCAAGGACCCGACCTCCGAGTTCCACGCCGACCATATCGACCCGAAGAGCTGGGGCTTCATCCGGGAGCGCCTTCACTACCTGAAGGGCGATTTCGAAAAGCCGGAGACGTTCGCCGCCATCAAGGCGAAGGTAACCGGCAACGCGGTGTTCTACTGCGCGGTGGCGGCGCGGTTCTTCGGGACGATCGTGGACGGGCTCGGGCAGGCCGGCCTGCTCAAGCAGGAGGGCGACAGCTTCCGCCGGGTGGTCATCGAGAAGCCGTTCGGCTCCGACCTCGCTTCGGCCCGGGAACTCAACGCCCGCATCCTCAAGCAGGGTGACGAGAGCCAGTTCTTCCGGATCGATCACTTCCTGGGGAAGGAGACGGTCCAGTCGATCATGGCGTTCCGCTTCGCCAACGGGCTGCTCGAGCCGGTCTGGCGGCGGGAATACATCGACAGCATCCAGATCACGGCGGCCGAGACGGTCGGCGTCGAGGAGCGCGGCGGGTTTTACGAGCCCACCGGTGCGCTGCGCGACATGGTGCCGAACCACATGTTCCAGCTCCTCTGCATGGTCGGCATGGAGCCGCCGAACTCCTTCGACGCGGAGGCCGTGCGCACCGAGAAGGCTAAGCTCGCCGAGGCCGTGCGGCCGATTCCACCGGAGGATGCGGTGCGCGGCCAGTATGCGGCCGGCACCTCGGAGGGGCGCGACCTGCCGGCCTACCGGGACGAGCCGCATGTCGCCAAGGACTCGGTTACCGAGACCTACATTGCATTGAAGCTGCACATCGAGAACTGGCGCTGGGCCGGCGTGCCCTTCTACATCCGCACCGGCAAGCGCATGACCGGGCGGCGCACCGAGATCGCGGTTCTGTTCAAGCCGGCCCCGTTCAAGATGTTCGAGGAGACGCCGACCGCCGACCTGGGGCCGACCGTAATGCGGATCCTGATCGACCCGGATCACGGGGTGAGCACCGAATTCAACGTCAAGGTACCGGGGCCGCAGATGAAGATCGGCCGCGTGCGCTCCGGCTTCCGCTACAAGGATTTCTTCGCCGACACGCCGAATGTCGGCTACGAGACGCTGCTCTACGATTGCATGACCGGCGACGCGACCCTGTTCCAGCGGGCCGACAACATCGAGGCCGGCTGGGCGGCGGTGGACCCGCTGCTCAAGGGCTGGCCGCAGGCGGACGTGACATTCTATCCCGCGGGGAGCACTGGCCCCAAGGAGGCCGACGAGCTTCTGGCACGCGACGGCCGGCACTGGCTGGGGCTGGACGGCGAGACCGATTGATTCGTTCGCTCAAAACGGAGAGCAACGGGCTCCGCGTCTCTCCCTCCCCCGCAGAGGGGGGAGGGAGATGCGGATGCGAGTCCTGTTACACCTCGGACATACAACCTACCCCCCCTCACCGCCGCTTGAACGGCAGCATCGCGGCCACCGCCAGCGCGTCGACCCGGTTGTTGAGCGGGTCGCTGGCATGGCCCTTCACCCAGTGCCACGCCACCTCATGGCGCTCCCGGGCGGCGTCGATGCGGCGCCAGAGATCCTCGTTCTTCACGGGCTTCTTGTCGGCGGTGCGCCAGCCCCGCGCCTTCCAGTTGTGGATCCAACTGGTGACGCCCTGGCGCAGGTACTGGGAGTCCGTGAACAGGTCGACCCGGCAGGGGCGCTTCAGCGCCTCCAGCGCCTCGATCGCCGCCAGGATCTCCATGCGGTTGTTGGTGGTGTGGGCCTCGCCCCCGGAGAGTTCCTTCCGGGTGTCGCCGAAGATCAGGATGGCGCCCCAGCCCCCCGGCCCGGGATTCCCCGAGCAGGCGCCATCCGTGTAGATCTTGACCCGCGTCGGCTCGACCGCGGTTTCGGTCACGTCGGTGCTCATCCGGTCTTCAGCCCTGCCGCCCGTAATCCTGCGCGTCCCGCGCCTGGCGATGGAAGGCGAGCCGGCGGTCGAATTCCCGGGGGTCCTTCGGCTTTACCAAAGCGCCGGGCGGCACGTTCAACCAGTCGACCAGCCGGGTCAGCATGAACCGGAGCGCCGCCCCCCGGCACAGGATCGGCAGGGCCGTGACCTCGGCGGGCTCAAGGCGGCGCACAGCTTCGTAGCCGGCAAACAGGGCTGTCGCCATGTCGTGGTGGAAGGTGCCGTCGGGCTCGAAGCACCATGCGTTGAGGCACACCGCGATGTCGTACGCGAAGGCGTCCGTGCAGGCGAAGTAGAAGTCGATCAGGCCCGACAGGGCGTCTCCGATGAAGAACACGTTGTCGGTGAAGAGATCCGCGTGGATCACGCCCCCCGGCAGATCGTGCGGCCAGTGTGCCTCCAGGAAGGCGAGGTCGTCTCGGGTACGTGCCGCGAGACCGGGCTCCACCGTATCGGCCTGA
The DNA here is from genome assembly GCF_026540795.1 of Methylobacterium sp. GC_Met_2. NCBI lineage: Bacteria > Pseudomonadati > Pseudomonadota > Alphaproteobacteria > Hyphomicrobiales > Methylobacteriaceae > Methylobacterium > Methylobacterium sp. GC_Met_2. The sequence goes on along the minus strand of NZ_JALNUM010000062.1, from coordinate 10,431 downwards.
TCTTCGGCCTGCGCGAAGAGCGGCCGCCAAGCCGAGACCGAAAGGCTGTTGTCCCGCACCATCGGGAAATCGCGGCCGGCCGCATGCAGCGCGGCGAGCGCCCGGCCGAGTTCCCGGCAATGCTCGACGCCGGGCGTTTTGACCGAGACGCCCTCTAGAAAGCTGACGATGGCGGCGGGCCGGCCGCAGAGCTGCCCGAGGGCCTGACCGGCCCGGTCGCGCACCGGCTGCGGGCAGGCGAGACCGCGGGCGGAGAGATGCTCCATCAGCCCGATAAAGAACGGCAGGTCGGCTTCCCGCACCCGCTTCTCGTAGAGCGTCAGGATGTAGGAGCCGCCGGTGGTCTGGAGAAAGAAATTCGAGTTCTCGACGCCCTCGGCGATGCCCTTGAAGGAGAGCAGGCTGCCGATCGCGTAAGCCGACAGGAAGTCGGCGAGCGCCGTGTCGGATACCTCGGTGTAGACGGCCACGTGTTCGCGCTCTGAATTTTTTGGAAGTTCGATACGACGAGGGGCGCCGAAGCGCCCCCGCATAAAGCCTGCTGCGCCTGTGTCCAGGCTGGCCTGTGTCCAGGCTGCCTACTCGGCGGCCTCGCTGCGCAGCTCCCTCGGCAGCGGGAACACCATGTCCTCAATCACGGTCGAGACCGTGTCGACCACCACGTCGTAGCGGGCCGCGAAGGCGTCGATGATTTCCTCCACCAGCACCTCGGGCGCCGAGGCGCCGGCCGTGAGGCCGAGCTTGCGGATCCCCTCGAAGGCTGGCCAGTCGATCTCCTCGGCGCGCAGCACGAGGCGGGTGATCGGGCAGCCGACGCGTTCGGCGACCTCGCGCAGGCGCTGCGAATTCGAGGAGTTCGAGGAGCCGACCACGATCAGGGCATCGACCAGCGGCGCCACCTGCTTCACCGCCTCCTGGCGGTTGGTGGTGGCGTAGCAGATGTCGTCCTTGTGCGGCCCGGTGATGGTCGGGAATTTCTGCTTGAGCGCCTCGACGATGTGGCGGGTGTCGTCCACCGACAGGGTCGTCTGGGTCACCCAGGCGAGGTTGTTGGGATTCTCGGGGTTCAGGGCGCTGATTTGTTCCAGATCCTCCACCAGGGTGATCGAGCCCTTGGGCAACTGGCCCATCGTGCCCACCACTTCCGGGTGGCCCGAATGGCCGACCAGCAGCACATGGCGGCCGCGCTTGTGATGGATCTCGGCCTCGCGGTGGACCTTGGTGACCAGCGGGCAGGTGGCGTCGATCGTGGTCAGCCCACGCGAATCGGCATTGGCCGGCACGGTCTTCGCAACGCCGTGGGCGGAGAAGATCACCGGGGCGGCACCGTCCGGCACCTCGTCGAGTTCGCGGACGAACACGGCGCCCTTCCGCTTCAGGCTCTCGACCACGTACTTGTTGTGCACGATCTCGTGCCGGACGTAGACGGGCGGCCCGTAGATCGCGAGCGCCCGCTCCACCACGTCGATGGCCCGCACCACGCCGGCGCAGAAGCCGCGGGGGGCGCAGAGCAGGATCTCCAGCGGCGGCTTGCCGGTGGTGCCCGCGACGGGCTCGGAAGGCGTGATCGTAGCGGTCATGCGGGCGATGTGGCGAGGGTGGGGCCGTCCTGTCAACAGGATTGCCCTACGAACCGGGCAGGAACAGGGAAGCGGAATGGCTCTGTAGCACGTTTGCCGCGGGAATTGGAGCCGCGTCCGCTGCCAACCTCACGGGGTGCCGCGCGACCGGATCCCGACCCTGCGTGGGGAGCGAGGCCGCACGGACGCCTGCGGCAACCTGTCAGAGCCGCCGGATCCCCGTGACCGCGCCGAAACTGTTCGCCTGGATCCGCTCCACCGCCCCGGCCAAGGGCTCGGCCGCCACCGCCATGTGGTAGCCGTTGGCGTGGATCAGCGTCTCCGGGTCGAGCATCAGCCCAACATGGCCGCGCCAGAACACGAAATCGCCCCGGCACAGGCCGGTCAGTGCGAGGGGCAGCGCCTGCCCGAGATCCCGCTCCTGCATGTCGGCATCGCGCGGACAGGCGAGCCCCGCTGCGTCCAGGCAGAGCTGCACCAGGCCCGAGCAGTCGAGCCCCAGCGTCGTCCGGCCGCCCCAGAGATAGGGTGTTTCCACGAGGCGCGCGGCCGTGCCGGCGTAGTCCGGCGCATGGTCCGCCACCGGGGCGCAGTGCCGGGCGAACACGTAGCCACCCGGGGTCTTCAGATACGCGCCCGCCGCCCCGGTCACCACCAGACGCGCCCCGAGACTCAGATGGGCGAGAACCGGCCGCTTCAGGTCGGGTTCCGGATACAGGAAGGTGCGCAGAGCCGTGACCCGGTGGGTCGGCTCCGGCCCGGCGGGGCCGAGGCTGTCGGCCGGCAGGTAGCCGACATAGCCGTCGCGGGCGAGTTGCACGAAGGCGAAGCCGTTTGCCGCGTCGTACAGGGTGACGGCGTCGCCGAGCAGCGCTTCGGTGTCGAGCCCGGCTTCCGGGGTGGGCGCGCGCCGCAGAGGAGCCGAGGGCGCCGTCACCCGTCGGGGGCTGCCCGCCACGAAGCGCGCGGCGGCCACGCGACCGCGCAGGCGCTCATCGGCGATGTCGGCGCGGGCGGGCGTGATCCGGGGATCGAGGGATTCGGTCATGGGGGAATGCTATCAGACCGGGTTCACGATGGGATGAACGCCCGGCGGCATGGGCAGGAATCCGTTGCGCGATCCCGTCTGCGCTTCTATGTCGCACGGGATACCGAATGGGAAAGGATGCGGGTCCGAGGTTTTCGCGTGCTCGAAGGCCCCGCCGAACCGGTGCGTCGCGGGGGCAAAGCTTGATCAGCCATGCGCCGTCATGGTCGGTCACGGATCTTTGATGCACTGCACAACCGCCCCGGAAGGCGCTATGTCTATCCCATGAAGACCGCGAGTCGCCCCGTGAAGAAGACACAGAAGAGCTTCGCCGACCTCCCGCCGATCCGAGTGCGCCGCGAGCCGCCGACGGTGAACGAGGCGGTCGCGGCCGCCCAGGACCTCGCCGACGATGTCGAGCAGCAGGCCGAGATCGCGGCCGGCCTGATGGGCCTGCCCGTCGACGAGGTCCGCCCGCATGTCCTGGCGGCCAAGACGGTGAAGCCCGAGCGCATGCCGGAGCGGATCCTGACCCAGGCCAGCCCAAGCCGCGCGCCGCGCACCGTCGTGGTCGAGCGGCGCACCCGCCCGACCGTGGTGATCGAGCGCCGCACCCGGCCCCTCGCGCCGCCGCGCTGACGGGATCCGGCCCTACCAGGGCAGCGTCGCGCCTCGGTAATCGAGATAGTGCGCGCCCGGCTGGCCGAGCCGGGCCGTGATAACGTCTGCGAGGCCCGCGACGCTGGTGGCGACGTCGATATCGGCCTCCGCGCCGCCCATGTCGGTGCGGACCCAGCCCGGATGCAGGATCAGCACCGAGACGGACTCCGCCCGGTGGCGGATCTCGAAGCTGCGCGCCAGGGTGTTGAGCGCCGCCTTGCTGGCCCGGTAGGTCTCCCAGCAGCCGGTCTCGTTCAGGCTGACGCTACCGAGAATCGAGCTCATCAGCGCGAGGCTGCCGCCCGGCGCCAAGCGATCCAGGAACGCCTCGACGAAGCGGATCGGGCTGACCGCGTTGGTGAGATAGACCTGCGCGGCGACATCCCGCGGCACCGCATGCACCGGATCGTGCGCCTGCGTGGCGACCCCGGCCACCACGAAGATCAGGTCGAAGCGCTGGTCCGCCAAGCGGTCGTGCAGGGCGGCGACGCTCGCCGCGTCGTCGATATCGGCGGTCTCGACGCGAAGCGTCTTCGCGTCGAGGCGGGCGAGATCGGGGGATGAGCTGCGCTGGGTCGCGGTGACGTGCCAGCCGCGCGCCAGGAAGGTCTCGACGAGGCCGAGCCCAAGACCGCGGGAGGCCCCGACGATCAGAGCGTTCTTCTGGGATTGGATCATGATGGGTCTCCGGGATCGGCCTGATAAGGCTTCATTGGGTCCCGTGGTTTCATGACCGGGTGAGGGTCCGCGTTGGGTGGATTTTCGCCGTTCTGCTTTCGGGCTGCAGCGCATGAGAACGGACGTCGTCTCGTGCTCAATCACGGCCCGCTGCTTTAGGTCCGAACGTCTCCGCTGCAGGCTCAAACTGTCATCGGCGTCACCCAATCATTCCGACGCCCAGTTATAAACCTATCGGTCATCAAAATCGGCCAATCTCGTTAGAATAGTAAAAATAATACCTCAGGTTGGAATCAGTATATTTTGACATCAGGGAATTTTTCTATCATAAAACAATACCTTACTGTAACATGTACAATAGCATACGGTCTGAGGGCCCCGATCGCGAATGCGGGCGTTATTTTCGACCGAAGGCCTTCATCCCAGGAACGCTTTCCGCCAATGGCGGGACATGCTGTGCACGCAGATGGTACCGAACGAGATCCGGAACCTTGCTGCTGCGCCGTTCCACGGTCGGATCGAGTTCACCGCGATCGGATCTTTGCCGATCACCCGAAGCGTTCAGAGTTCCACCCGTACCGAAGTGACACCTGAGGCGGTTCGTCGGAATGGCCGGGGTGATCGCCTCTACGCGGTCTTCACCGAATCTGGCCATCATGCCGTCCAGCAGAACGAGCGTGAGGCGGTGGCCCGGACCGGTGATTTCGTCGTGCTCGATCATCGCCCCGGCGTCAGCGAGATCGAGACCGGCAGCGTCCTGATCCTCGACCTGCCGCGAGAGCGCTTGGAGAGTGTGCTGGGTCCGTCTCAACTGTTCACGACCCTTACAGTCGGGACCAACCTCGCCTCCACGACGCTCGCGAACACTTACATACGGGATCTGATCCGGGTGGGAGATCGGCTCACCCCCGACGCGGCGACGCGCATGGCGTCGATTGGGGTTGATCTAATGGTGGCCAGTCTCGCCGAAAGGTTGGTGCAGGAGGTGCCCCGCTCCATTCAGGGCAACGCCACGGTCCAACGAGCCAAGGCCTACATCGACGATCACTTGGGTGACACGACCCTTGACCCGCCGCAGCTCGCTGCCGCGGTCGGCGTATCGCTGCGCAGGCTGCAGGAGCTGTTCCAAGAGCGGGGCCGACACATCTCCGACTACATCTGGGGACGCCGGCTAGAGTTAGCGGCCAAGCGCTTGAGCGATCCGGCTTGCGCCCACCTGTCGATCGGCATGCTGGCTTACGGCTGCGGCTTCAGCAGCCAGGCGCATTTCGCTCGCCGCTTCAAGGATCGCCACGGCATAAGCCCGAGCGAATACCGGCAGGCGCATAGGTGGAACGTACAAATGGTCGCGGCCACTTCCAAGCTACCGTTTGAGTCAGCTTAGAGCGCTCTCCGCCGAAGTGGACACCGGTTCGGCGCAAGAGAGCGCGTCACATCAAGGGCTTGGAGCCGCGCACGATTGCAGCGCGATCGGGCACGGCCCTCGTAACTCGACTGGGTCGGAAGCGGAACGTCCGCTTCGGGGCCAAAGCTCAGGGTCCGCTCCCCATCCAGTGCTGAAGGTGCTGGACGGCTGACGAACGGCCGCTTTGTGGAAGCGATAACGCCGGTCTGAGTGGCTGGGTTGGGTCGGAAGCAGTCCCGATACCCCCAGACGGGCCGGGCTCTACCCCAAAACATCAATCCGCCGTCTGCACCGACCACGTGGCGTGGCGGATGCCGGGCATGCGGGCGAGTTCGTTGGTCACGGCGTCGAGTTCCTCCGCCTTCACGGCGCTGGCGGTGAGCGTCGCCACCACGTCGACCGCGCTCTCGCCGCGCTCCTCCACGGCGACGTTGCCGACCGGGTAGTTGGCCGCCTCGAGGAGTTCCACCAGCAGATCCTGAGCCGGGCCGGCCTCGCCGGGCGCGGTGGTGACCTGGACCTCGTAGGTCGCCTCGGTGGCGGATTCGCGGATCGGCGCGCGGTTGATGGCGTTCACCAGAGGCCGCAGCGCCGTGTTGCAGGCCAGCACCGTCGCCATCACGAACACCGCCTCCAGGGGCAGGTCGGCGCCGCAGAACGCGCCCACCGCGGCTGAGCACCAGAGGGTCGCGGCCGTGTTGAGGCCGCGGACGTTCATGCCCTCCTTCATGATCACGCCGGCCCCGAGGAAGCCGATGCCCGAGATCACGTAGGCGACGGTCCGGACGCCCCCGTCCGGGCCGCTCAGGCGCATGCCGAGATCGACGAAGGCGCTGGCTCCCACCGCCACCAGCACGGCCGTGCGCAGGCCCGCGGTGCGCTGCCGGTACTGCCGCTCGGCCCCGATGATCGTGCCCAGCACGAAGGCCACGAGCAGGCCGATCGCGGATTTCGCTTCTTCGGGGAGGGCGGCATAGCTGGTCATCGGCGGTTCTTGTGAGCGGGGCGGTGACGAAACCGTGACATCGTGGATCGGCTCGGGCCCGAAAGCCCCAGGAAACCGGGATTGACGGCCGTACCGGGCAGCGGGCACACCGGCAACAGATTGAGGATCCCTTAAGAATTCGGGACCCGGCCGAGGAGGCGTGCAGGATGCAGGACAGAGCCCAGGCGGCGGATACGGTCCGCGCAGGATCTCGCCACGCGAAATCTTGTCGCTCATGAGCGGCGCCCTTGCCGAACGCCGGCCCGAGACGATCCCGGATGCCGCCCTGCACGGCCGCGTCATGGCGCTGCGCGAGGGGCTGGAACGCGGCCTGATCGGCAGTGCCGGCCTCGTCGAGCGCCTGCTGATCGGGCTCCTGACCGGCGGCCACCTGCTGATCGAGGGCGCGCCCGGGCTCGCCAAGACCCGCGCGGTCAAGCGCTTGGCCGATGGGCTCGACGGCTCCTTCGCGCGCATCCAGTGCACCCCGGACCTGATGCCGGCCGATCTGACCGGCACCACCGTCTGGCGGCAGGATAGCGGCACCTTCGAGTTCCTGCCCGGGCCGCTGTTCCACGCCCTGGTGCTGGTGGACGAGGTCAACCGCGCGCCCCCGAAGGTGCAGTCGGCCCTGCTCGAATCCATGGCCGAGGGGCAGGTCACGGTCTCGGGGGCGACGCACCGGCTGTCCGACCCGTTCATGGTCGTGGCGACCCAGAACCCGATCGAGCATGCCGGCACCTTCCCGCTGCCCGAAGCCCAGCTCGACCGCTTCCTCCTGCACGTCGTGGTCGACATGCCCGACGAGGCCACCGAGCGGGCGATCCTCGACCTCGTGGAGGGCGAGATCACCCATCACGTCGACGCCATGACCATGCGGCTGTCGCTGGCCGACGTGCGCGCGGCCCGGGAGGCGGCGCTGTCCACCTACGTGTCGCCGGCGCTCAAGGATTATCTGGTCCGGCTGGTGGCGGCGACCCGCACCGATGCGGCGGCGCCGGACCTGCGCGCCCTGATCGAGCATCCGGCCTCGCCGCGCGGCACCCTGGCGCTGATGATGGCCGGCAAGGCCCGGGCCTGGCTGCGGGGCCGCGACCACGTCACCCCCGAGGACGTCACCGAACTCGCCCGCGACGCCCTCGCCCACCGGATCGGCCTGACCTGGCGGGCGGCGGCCGAGGGCAAGACGGCGCGCGGCGTCGTCGGCGCGCTGGTGCAACGGGTGCGGGCGCTCTGACGGTGTTCGGGCTGAAGATCCCGCGCCGCGCCCCCCCTCCCCCCTCTGCGGGGGAGGGTACCCTGCGCAGCAGGGGGGGAGAGGGGAGCGACGATGCAGGTTCGAGCGTCGGCCTTCGTGACGGTCGCGCCCCGTCCGGAAGCCGGCTTCCCCCCTCGCGGGACTTCGTCCCGGCCCGACCCGGCCTGACGGCCGGGCCACCCTCCCCCGCAGAGGGGGGAGGGATCAACGGCGGCATCCACCTCTCGGGCGAGGCCCTGATGGGCCTGCGCCACCTCGCCCGGCGGGGCTCCGCGCCCGCCACCCGGACGCTCGCGGGCCTGCCGGGCGGCATCGTCACCCGCCGCCGTGGGCGCGGCTCGGAGCCGGAGGATGTCCGGCTCTGGTCCGAGGGCGACGACCGCCGCTTCATCGACCGCAACGCCACCGCGCGGACCGGGCAGCTGCATGTCCGCACCCACCACGACGAGCGCGACCGCGCCGTGGTGCTGTTGGCCGATTTCCGGCCCTCGATGCTGTTCGGCACCCGCCGGGCGCTCCGCTCGGTGGCGGCCGCCGAGGCCCTGGCGCTGCTCGGCTGGCGGGTCGCGGCCGATGGCGGCCGGGTCGGCCTCGCGGTGGCCTCCGCCGGCGCCCCCACGGTGCTGCGGCCGGCGGGCGGCGAGCGCGCCATGATCGCGGTGACCGGGGCGCTGGCCCAGGCCCATGCCGACGCGCTGGCGGCCGAATCCGGTTCACCGACCCGCGCGGAACCGCCGCTGGAGGCGACGCTCGGCCTCGCCCGCGGCCTGCTGCCGGCCGGCGGCCACCTCGTCGTCGCCAGCGCCCTGGACGATCCGGGCCCGGGCTTCGACGAACTCCTGACCCTGCTGGCCGAGCGGATCGCGATCCGCCTGATCCTGGTGAGCGACGCCTTCGAGCGCGCCCGGCCGCCGGGCTACTACCCCTTCGCCCTCGCGGATGGCCACCGCGGCACGGCGCTTCCCATAGCCGGCGCATCGGGCGAATCCGCCGAGGCCCGGCTCGCCGACTATGCCCGCCGCGGCATCGCGGGGGTACGTCTCGACGTCGAGTCCGGGCCTGAGGCCTACGCGCCGCTGATGGAGCGCCTCGATGCGGTGCTGTGAGGCCGGACCCGGCGGATCGCCGCGATGAACGCCGCCACGATACCCATCGAGACCCCGCTCGGCCTCGATCAGCTCCGCGGTCTCCATCTGCCGGGCGGTGCCGCCGGGGCCGTGCAGGGCGAGATCATCGCGGCGGCGCTCCTGGGCTTCCTCGCCGCCCTGCTGGTGGGGCTGGTGCGCTATGGGCGCAGCCGGTCCCGGGCCACGGTACGCCGGGCGGCGCTCACCGAACTCACCCGGAGCCGCGGCCTCGATCCGGAGGCGCGGCTCCTGGCCCAGGCCCGTCTGCTGCGCCGCCTCGGCCGGACGCTCGGCGGCGAGGTTGAGAGCCGGGCCGTGGGGGCGGACTGGGCGGCCCGCCTCGACGGTCTGTTCCGGACCGATTTCTTCACGCGGGGCGCCGGGCGGGTGCTCGCCGACGGCCTGTACCGCCGGCAGACGCCGGATCTCGACGCCCTGGATGCCGAGCTCGGCCGCCTGATCGGACGGCTGCGGACATGAGTGGTGTTCTGCCCGCTTGGCTCAGCGCCCTCCTGTCGGCCTTCGACCTCGCCACGCCCTGGGCGCTCCTGGCTCTGCCGCTGCCGCTGCTGGCCGCGCGCCTGATCCCCGCCGAGCCGGAGGGCGGCAGCGGGGCGCTGCGCGTCCCCGGCACGGTGGTCGGCGCAGGTCGCTCCGGCGCCGACCTCGCCGCCCGGGGCCGGCGCCGGGCCGCGCTGACCTGGACGCTCTGGGTCGCCCTGGTGGCGGCGCTGAGCGGCCCGCGCCTCGTCATGCCGGCGACCGCGCTCCCGGCCTCGGGCCGCGAGATCATGATCGCCATGGATCTCTCGGGCTCCATGGAGCGGCGCGACTTCACCCTCGACGGCGAGACCGTGAACCGGCTCACTGCGGTCAAGCGCGTCGGCACCGACTTCATCCGGCGCCGGGCCGGGGACCGGATCGGCCTCGTGATCTTCGCCGATCAGGCCTACGTGGCCGCCGCGCCGAGCTTCGACACCGCGGCGGTCGCCCGGGCGCTGGACGAGGCGACGATCGGCATCAGCGGCCGCTCCACCGGCATCGGCGATGGCCTCGGTCTCGCCCTGCGGCGGCTGGACCCGCGGGATGCCGGCGACGACGGCTCCGGGACCAAGCCCGGCATGAAGGCTGCGAAGGCTGTGATCCTGCTCTCGGACGGCGCCAACAATGCCGGCCAGACCGCCCCCAAGGACGTGGCCGAGCTCGCCAAGGAACTCGGCATCAAGGTCTACACGATCGCGCTGGGTCCCCGGGACATGGCGGATGCCGACGGCGAGCAGGATGTGGTCGACACCGAGACCCTGCGCGACATGGCGCAGGCCAGCGGCGGCGAGGCGTTCCGGGTACGCACCACCGACGATCTCGTCCGCGTCGCCGACGCCATCGACCGTTTGGAGGGAGGCCGTGCCCTGGCCCCGCCCCTGCCGCTGCGCCGGGACCTCTGGCCCTGGCCCGCGGCCCTGGCGTTGCTGAGCGCGGCTCTGTTGCTCGCCAGCCGGAGGGGGGCGTGATGCGGAACGGTTTTGGGCTTGCGTCCGATCACGCACCGATCCTGTTGGTTGCGAGGCGGCTCCGGACTGACGCGCGTCTCCCTCCCCCCTCTGCGGGGGAGGGTGGCCCGACGGGCGCTCTCTGCGTCAGCAGGGGTCGGGTCGGGACGAAGTCCCGCGAGGGGGGAGCGACGCTTCCGGATCAGGCAGGCCCAGCGTGC
>NZ_JALNUM010000061.1:0-38294 GCF_026540795.1 Methylobacterium sp. GC_Met_2 | reverse complement strand
TCGGTCCGCTTCTCCGGCGTCAGAAGCGCGTTGGTCGGCGGTTTCGGCTTGCTCATAAACCCTGGCTTCCGGACCCTCTCAGCGTGGACCGAGCGCGGCAATCCCCGAGCCGGGGCATCTGCAGGGCGCCGTCGCGTGTGGGCCCGATCTCCTTAACGGCGATTGCGGGGAAATCTAAGCGCCGGCACTCGCGATGAAACCGAAACGGTCGGCCGCGCATTTCCGCATCAATACCGAAGCACGGCCGCAGGGCGCTCTCTCCATCATGACATTTCGCACGACCGCACTCGGCGCAGCCGCCGCGCTTCTCCTTGCCACCGCGGCGGCCCAGGCCGCGGCGGATCCGATCGAGACAAAAGTCGCCGATGCCGGCCCGCAGGTGCATGCCATCGCGGGTGCCGATCGGGACGACGAGGCCAGCTGCAGCCGGACTCGTCGCCGTCTGTGGATCGAGGGTGAGGGCTGGGTCGTCCGTCGCATCACCACCTGCCGCTGAGCCTACCCAAGTCGTCCAGCGTTAAGCAGTCTTCGCGGCTGGAGCAGCGGAACGGTGTGAGGTGTGCTCGGTTCCCCTGCATCCTGCGCGACCGGCGCGTTCTTACGGAGTGGAACCGGCCCATGGCGATCCGGACAATCCTGCCGCTCATGGCCCTCATCCTGGCCACGCCCGCTGCGGCCCAGGGCTTCGGAGGTCCTGCACCCTACGCTCCGGCCTACGGGGAGGGGTACGGTTTCGCCGGAGAATTCGTGCGGGGCGACTATATCGGGGCGCCCTTGACCCACGTGCCACGGCCCACCGAGATTGTGCCGTCACCCTGGAGCTACGGCACCTATGGCGTTCCCACGGTCTCCGGCATCGCAGCAGCCCCGACGGCCCGGCCGACGCTGACGGTGATCCAGGCGGCCGGCTCAAAGGGACGCCAGCGCCTCGGGGCCGTGGCCGAGGAACGGACGGCCGGAGCCCAGATCATCGCGGTTCGGGTTCCCCGTCGCTGAGCGCGGCGTACCAGGCCGCATAGGGCGTGGTACGTACCAGATGTCGGTTGAGATCGGGCGCCCCGTCGCGCCACCAGACCGGCCCGCGCTCGCCCAGCCCCACCTTGGCGGCATCGACCGTCGCGCGGGCCGCTTTGAGAGCCTCGGCGGCACCGGACACGCCGTCGCGCTCAGACTGCTTGGCCACCTTCACGGCACGGCGAGCCGCCATCAGATCGTCCACCAGATCCGATCGACGCTCCGGCGAAAGATCGGGGTTCGCGCAGCGCCAAAGTCGTCCGCGAACAATGATATAGCGCCGGTCCGGGGTAGTTATTGCTACGCTCATATTATTATCTGGCCCGTTTGTGGTGGGTTAAGTCTTCTGCGCCAGACTGCGGATATCCTGTCCAGGTCACGCCATGCAGATCGTCATCGTCGATTCGAGCCGGGTCGTTCTTCAGATCATCACGTCGCTGATCGAGCCCCGGGGCCACACCGTACATGCCTTCACGGACTCGGCCCACGCGCTCGCATTCCTCAAAGGCACGCCGGCCGTGCGTGTCCTCATCACCAGCCTTGAGGTCCGGCCGCTCTGCGGGCTCGAATTGTGCTGGTCCGCGCGGTTGCTCGCAGAGGAGCGGGGGCCTCTGCACGTCATCACGATGTCGTCGATCCGCAACGTCCGCAGCCTCGCCGAGGCGCTGGACAGTGGTGCCGACGACTTCATCGAGAAGCCGCCGAGCGCCGAGGAGCTGAACGCGCGGCTGCGCGCGGCCGAGCGCCTGACCACCATGCAGGAAGAGCTGATCCGCCTCGCCGAGACGGATCCGCTGACCGGGGCCCTGAACCGACGCGCGTTCTTCAACCGGGCCCGCATCGCCGCGGCTCAGAATGGCCGGCCCGGCGGCGTCTCGGCGATCCTGGCCGACATCGATCACTTCAAGCGCATCAACGACCGGTACGGGCATGATGTCGGCGACCTCGCGATCACGGCCGTGGCCGATCTGATCGCCGGCGGGGGTATCGGCGGTCGGCTCGGCGGCGAGGAATTCGCCCTGATCCTGCCGGGATGCTGCATCGCGGATGCGACCGCCCGGGCCGAGCGCCTGCGTGCGAGCGTGCAGGATCTTCGGATCCGCGCGGGCAACGCGACCGTCACGCTGAGTTGCAGCTTCGGCGTCAGCTGCTGGATCGATGGGGACAGCGTCGAAGCGTTGATGAAGCGGGCGGATATTGCCCTCTACGCAGCCAAAAGCGGCGGGCGGAACCGTGTCGTGGCGTCCTCGGACCACGCGATGCCAGTCGTCGCGTAATGAGCCAGCGGCGCTGCCCCATATCGGAACGCCGCAATTAAGCATCACGCCGCCATATCCCGGAACGGGACGCGGCCTGATTAAAATCACCTGATTTGGCGGCATATATGCCGATATAAAGCTTAATATTTCTGAATTCGTGGTGGAACAGTTCTTGGAACTTAGCCTCCGATCCCGGACGTCTGTATCGAGCCGGGAGAGTGGAGTGCGAGGCAATGAGTACCGCCGTTGGCGTCCTGATCCTGGATGAGCCGCAGGACCTGAGCGCGACTGTCCGCGCCACCCTGGAACACATGCCGGAATTCCATACGATCGGCGAGGCCGATCTGGAGTTCACCAATACCGAGCACGCGGTCGCCCTGGTCTTCCTCGACGAGATCCGGCTCGCCGACGGGATCGCGCGCATCGTCGATCTCAAGGAGCGTCAGCCGCGCCTGCGCACCCTGGTTGTGTTCGGTGCGCTGACGGCCGACGATCTCCGCGCCCTGCTGACCGCAGGCGCCGACGCCTTCGTGGCACGCTCGAAGGCCCCGCGCGAGCTCGCGGCGGCGCTCCTCGCCCTCGCTGAGGGCTCGGATTGTCTGGTTCCGCCGGAGCAGCCCCTGGCGCTGTCCAACGAGCCGGCCGACAGCCTCGGGCTGACGCCGCGTGAGGCGGAGGTGCTCCGCTTCCTCAGCTCGGGCTTCAGCAACAAGGAAGTGGCCCGGCGCCTCGCACTCAGCGTCCGCACGGTGGAGACGCACCGGCTCAACCTGCGGCGCAAGACTCAGACCGGCCGCCTGAAGGACCTCGTCTCCCTGGCGCGCCAGCTCGGGCTGGCTCCGGTCGTGGACACGGCCGATCAGGTCCGACGCAACGTCGACCGGCGGTCGCCCAGCAACACCATCCAGTCCCGGCACTGATCGAAAACCGTGAGACCGCGCAGGGTGTCGCCGCGTCAGGCGGCACCGACCTACGCGTCAGCTCCGACCCGCGCGTCGGCTGCGGCGTGCGACGGGGCTTCCGCCTTGGTGGCCGAAGCGTTGGCGGCCGAAGCGTTGGCGGCCGAAGCCTTGTTGGCCGAAGCCTTGTTGGCCGAAGCCTTGGGCCGCGCCCTCCGTCCCTCAGAACCCCGCTTGGCGGCCGGCCTGACCCGCTTGCCGCCCCGCGCCTCGCCCTCGCTCGCGGAGAGCCGGGCCTGGAGGAGCGCGAGCACGGCAGCCTCCTCAGACCGAAGGCTGGAGAGATCCTCGCTCAGCTCGGACTCGACGACATCCTTCACGTGTTCGAGCAGGCCCCCTTCCATGTAGCAGTCGAGGACTTGCGGATGGATGTAGCACTTGCGGCAGATGGTCGGCGTATTGCCCAGCCGCCCCGCCACGCTCTCGATCGCGGCCCGGACATTGCGCTTGGCGGCCGCGTCGCTGTCGAAGCTCTCGAAGGCGCGGAGCGCGAGGGCGGCCAGCACCGTGCCGGCCCAGGTGCGGAAATCCTTGGCGGTGAAATCCTCGCCCGTGATCTCGCGCAAGTAAGCGTTCACGTCCGAAGAGCTGACGTCGCGCTGCGTGCCGTCCGCATCGATGTACTGGAACAGCTCCTGCCCGGGCAGGTCCTGGCAGGCCTTCACGATCCGGGCGACGCGGCGGTCCTTCAGGGACACGTCCCAGGTCTTGCCGCTTTTGCCCTTGAAGCGGAACGACAAGGCGGATCCTTCGATGCGGACATGCGGGTCGCGCAGGGTGGTGAGCCCGTAGCTCTTGTTGGTGCGCGCGTAATCGTCGTTGCCGACGCGGATCAGGGTCGTCTCCAGCAGGTGGACGACCGTGCCGAGCACCTTCTCGCGGGGGAGCCCGGGACGCTTCATATCGGCATCGACCCGCTGGCGGATTCGCGGCAGCGCATCCGCGAAGGCCATGATCCGCGCGAACTTGTTGGCCTCGCGCGCCTGCCGGAAATCCGGATGGTAGCGGTACTGCTTGCGCCCCTTGGCGTCCCGGCCGGTTGCCTGGATGTGGCCGTTGCGGCGCGGGCAGATCCAGACGTCCGTGTAGGCCGGTGGGATGGCGAGCGACTTGATGCGGGTCAGCACCGCCTTGTCGCGCACCGGGGCGCCCCGCGCGTCGAGATAGCGAAAGCCGGTGCCGCTGCGCTTGCGGGTCAGACCCGGCCGGCCGTCGTCGACGTAGGCCAGCCCGGCCTCCTCCGCGGCTTCGCGCAGGGTCCCGCCGCCTTCGACCGTCTCGACCGCCGCCATCACCCGTTCCTCCCGCATACGCCGCCGGTTGCCCGCCCGGCGAGAAGGCTTCGGTCAACCGGCCGTACGCGAGCCCTGTTCCTGGCCTGCGCATCCGCCGCAGGCCGATCCGCCGCGGTGTGCTAGAGGGCTGCGATGACGCGTGCCGCCCCCGAAAACCTGCCCGCTCCGATGCGCCGAATCGCCTTCGTGGTGACGGAGGACTGGTTCTTCGCCTCGCACTTCCTGCCGATGGCGCGGGCCGCCATCGCCATGGGCCTGTCGGTCACCGTGGTCACCCGGGTGCGCGCCCACCGCGCCGCCATCGAGGCGACCGGCGCCAGGGTCGTGCCCCTGGAGGCGGAGCGTTCGAGCCTCAATCCCATGGCCGCCGGCTATGCGGCCGGGCAGCTCGCCGGGATCCTGAAGGCGCTCCGGGTCGACATCGTCCACTGCATCGCGCTGCGCGGGATCCTGGTCGGCGGCACCGCCGCCGCGATGGCGGGCATCCCGGCGCGGGTCTACGCGCTGACCGGCCTCGGCCTCATGGGCGCCCGCAGCGACCGGCTGGGCTACGCGGCGCGGCTCGGCCTCCGGGGCTTGATCCGCGGCCCGCTCGCCTCTTCGCGCACCCGTTTCCTGTTCGAGAACCCGGACGACGCCCGGGCCTTGGGCCTCGACCCGCTGGATCAGGCGGTCACCGTCATCGGCGGCGCCGGGGTCGACCCCGCCGCCTACCGGCCGCACCCTCTGCCGCCGATGCCGCCCCTGCGCGTCGCCCTGGTGGCGCGCATGCTGTGGTCGAAGGGTGTCGACGTCGCCGTCGAAGCCGTCCGCCTCGCCCGTGCCCAGGGCGCACCGGTCGAACTCGATCTCTACGGCGCGCCGGACCCGTCGAACCGCCGCGCGATCGCCGAGGCGACGCTGCGGGAGTGGAGCCGCGACGGCGTCGCGTGGCACGGGCCTACCGCCGATGTCCCCGCCACCTGGGCGTCCCACCACGTCGCCTGCCTGCCGTCCCGGGGCGGGGAGGGCCTGCCGCGCACGCTGCTGGAAGCCGCCGCCTGCGGCCGGGCGCTGGTCGCCTCGGATGTCCCGGGCTGCCGCAGCCTCGTGCGCGACGGCGTCGAGGGACTGCTCGTCCCGCCGGACGACGCGCCGGCACTGGCACGGGCTTTGGTTCGGCTGAGCCGCGACCCCGCCCTCGTGGCGAGCCTCGGCGATGCGGCGCGGGCGCGGATCGAGGCGGACGGCTTCACCGAGGCTGCGGTGACCGAGGCCGTCTGCGCCCTGTGGCGCGACCTGCTGGAGGGTTGAGGATGCGCCCGCCCGACGATCCCGCCGGCTTCATCCGTGTCAACACCCGCCTGATGCCGGTTCCCCACGCCCCCGAGATCCGGCTCCATGTCGCCGACGAGGCGACCGCGCTGTGGGAGAAGACCGAGGAAGAGTTGGAGTCGATCGGCCTGCCGCCGCCCTTCTGGGCCTTCGCCTGGGCAGGCGGTCAGGCGCTCGCCCGCTACATCCTCGACAATCCGGACCGCGTAACCGGCGCCCGGATCATCGACTTTGCGTCGGGCTCCGGCCTCGTGGCGATCGCCGCGGCGCGGGCCGGCGCCCAGCACGTCACCGCCAGCGATCTCGATCCGTTCGCCATGGCGGCGATCCGCCTGAATGCCGCCGCCAACGACGTGGCGGGCCTGATCGAGCCGGTCTCCGACAATCTCCTGGGGACGGAACCTGAGGTCGATCTCGTTCTGGCAGCCGACGTCTTCTACGAGCGCGACCTCGCCGAGGCGGTGACGACGTGGCTCTTTGGCTTGCAGGCGCGCGGCGTTCAAGTCCTGATCGGCGATCCGGGCCGCACCTACCTGCCGCGCGACCGCCTAGAGTGTCTGGCGACCTACGCGGTTCCCGTCTCGCGATCCCTGGAAGACACCGAGATCAAGCGAAGCCATGTCTGGCGGCTGCGCCCATGAGTATCGCCAACGGCAAGCGTCTCGATCGATTCACCCAATCGCGGCGCGCCGACGCGCCGAGGGTTCTTCCGGGACCGAAATGCGCTACCCTCGCCTTGGCCCACGCGGCGTGTCGGGCAGGCGCCAGATCGTTCGACGTCCCGAATCCGGGCGTCCCGCCGCGGAAGGTTATCCGATGAATATGCAGTCGAGCGCCATGCCGCATTCCGCCCGCGTCGTCGCCTTCTCGGGAAGCGCCAAGCGCCCGTCCCGGACCCGCGTCCTGGTCGAGGCGCTCGGGGCCGAACTCGGCCGCCTGCGCCGGATCGACCTGACGGTCTACGACCTGATCGATGCCGGCCCGGGTCTCGGCGCGACGCAGCGCGACGCCTTGTCGGCCTCGGCCGCGCACCTGATCGCGGCGATCGAGGGCGCGGATGCGCTGATCGTCGGAACGCCCGTCTATCAAGGCGGTTACGCCGGGTTGTTCAAGCACGTGTTCGACTTTGTGGATCCGGCCCGGATGGCAGGAATGCCGGTGGCGATCACCGCCACGGGGGGCGGCCTGCGCCATGCCCTGGTGGTCGAGCACAGCCTGCGGCCCCTGTTCGGCTTCTTCGCCGCGCACGTGGCGCCGACCTCGGTCTATGCCGGCTCCGACGATATCTCCGACGGCCAGATCCTCGACCGGACGGTCGCGACCCGGATCGGATCGGCGGCGGCGGAACTCGCGGCGCTGATCGACGTGGCGCGGCCGGTGGACGTGGCCGTACTGAACGCCCGGTAGGGTTATTCCGGGCGTGGCGATCGGGGCGATGCGCCAAGCATCCGACTCGCACCCTCGTCCAACCGACGACTCGAAATCACACGCGAAAGCGATGCGGTAACGCACTCCCCGGGGTCGCAGCCGGCCCTAAGTGCTGAGACGAGCCACGCTCATGCGCGAGGGATCATGTCAGGTTCTCCGATCTCGGTCGGCACGGCCGCGCCGACCGCGCTGCCCGCGACTTACGTCACGGCCTCCGGGATGCCGCGCTACAACCCGGTCGCGCAGGCCCTGCACTGGCTGACGGCCGCCCTGTTCCTGGCCGTCCTGCCGCTGGCCTGGGTGGCGATCAGCCTGCCGCCCGCGCCCGCCAAGGGCAGCATGTTTGTCCTGCACAAGTCGGTCGGCCTGACGATCCTGGCGATCGTGGTCCTGCGGATCGTCTGGCGTATATTCCGGCCCGCCCCGCCGGATCCCCAGGCGCCGCGGCTCCTGACGCTGATCGGGCGCATCAACCACTTTCTGCTCTACGCGATCTTCCTGATCATGCCGATCAGCGGTTACCTGCTGAGCGCCTTCTCGGGCCGCGACACGCCGTACTTCTGGCTGTTCACGATCCCGGGCCTGACCAAGGACGAGGGGCCCCAGAAAATCGCCGAATCGATCCACCTCGTCGGACAGTGGTTCGTCTACGCCCTGGTGCTCCTGCACATCGCCGGCACCGCGTGGCACCTGATCATCCGTCGCGACGGTCTTCTGGAGCGGATGCTGCCGGTTCAGGACGGCCGCAATTCGTCGCTGTAGCGGCTACTCCACGCGGCGCAGCACGAAGGTCGTACCGACCTCCGGATCGCGCCGCCAGCGGCCATCGCCGCTCGGCACGAGGTCGATGCTGTGGCCGCGCTTGGCCGTGAGGGTCATCCGGCCGTTGGCGTAGCACCAGCGGACCGGATCGAACACCTCCAGGCCGCCGTCGTGGCAACCGGGAACGACGTGGACGCCGCCGCCCGCCGCATCGAGCGTGAGCCGGCAGGTGTCACGCTCCTGGAACCGGTCGAGGGTGTAGAGCCCCGGCGCTGGGCCGGGCGCCACGGCCGTGGCGGTCGCCGAGGTCTGCAACTCGGCCGGAAGGGGCGCCGTCGCCTGAAGCGGGGAGGGGGCGGAGGACGTCGCCGTGGTCGGCTCTGCCTCGGTGGCTGCCGCGGCGGCCGGACGCATGCCCACGGTATCGAGCGGGACGAGACTGTAGTGCTCGCCGTTCTCCAGCTTGGCGA
This sequence comes from Methylobacterium sp. GC_Met_2, assembly GCF_026540795.1. Taxonomy (NCBI): domain Bacteria; kingdom Pseudomonadati; phylum Pseudomonadota; class Alphaproteobacteria; order Hyphomicrobiales; family Methylobacteriaceae; genus Methylobacterium; species Methylobacterium sp. GC_Met_2. The sequence goes on along the minus strand of NZ_JALNUM010000061.1, from coordinate 29,793 downwards.
CGAGGCTGTGCTTGTCGGGGCGCCGGACGAATTCGAGGATCGGGCGCACGTTCTTATCGACCAAGCTCACGCCGTCATTGACGAACAGCCATCCGGCGATCCCGTTCATGATCGGCAGGGCCCGCCGGCAGCCCGCGGGAAAGCGCAGGCGCCGGCCAGCGTCGCCGCTGTCGAGGGCCAGCGTCATCACGCAGCGCCGGTTGGTCCCATCCCGCGACAGATCCCAGGTGCCCGGAGCCTCGCCGAGCCTCTCGGGGAGAGTTGGCAGGGGGGTCGGAACCGCAGGCGTCTCCACAGGTGCGGCCTCGGGCGGCGCATCCGGGGCATCCTGCGCCGCGGCGGGCCATGCCGACAGGGTGAGGGCGGCGAGCAGGGCAGCCGAGGCCGGCTTCACGATTTCGGTCTCCACGGCGTCTCGGCGACGGGCGTCAGCGGTCCCCGCCCCTCGAACCACGAGACGACGTTGTCGACGACGAGCTGGGCCATCGCCGCACGGGTGTGCTCGGAGGCCGAGCCGACATGTGGCAGGAGCACCGTGTTGTCGAGGGCGGCGAGATCCTCCGGCACGTGCGGCTCGTTCTCGAACACGTCGAGGCCGGCCCCCAGGATCGTGCCGGCCTTCAGCGCGGCGGTGAGCGCCGCCTCGTCGACCAGGGTACCCCGCGCCACGTTGATCAAGATGCCTTCCGGCCCCAGCGCCTCCAGCACGGCGGCATCGATCAGGCCGCGGGTCTCGGGCCCGCCGGGGGCGACCACGATCAGGATGTGGACCGCCCTGGCCATCCCGATCAGGCTGTCGTGATAGGTGTAGGGCACGTCCGCCTGACGGCGCCGGCCGTGATAGTCGATCGCGACCCCGAAACTCTCCAGCCGCCCGGCGATCGCCCGGCCGATCCGGCCGAGCCCCAGGATGCCGACGCGCCGCCCGCGCAGCGAGGCGGTGAGCGGGAAGGGGGCCTTGGGCCAGTGGCCGGCGCGCAGGTAGCGGTCGGCCTGCGGAAGCCGTCGCAGGGTGGCGAGGGTGAGGCCGATCGCGAGGTCGGCCACCTCGTCGGTGAGCACGTCGGGCGTGTTGGTGACGACGATGCCACGCTCTCGCGCCGCCACGGCATCGACCGCGTCGTACCCGACACCGAAATTGGCGATGAGTTCGAGCTTCGGCAGCCGGTCCATCAAGGCGGCATCGGCCCCGCCGCCGACGACCAAGGCTCGGATCCGCGGTCCGACCTCGGCGAGCAGGGTGTCGGGATCCGCGGCACCGGCGAGCCGATGGACGATGTGCCGCCCTTCGAAGGCCGCCTCCACCAGCGGGTGCATCTTCCGCAGGAACAGAATCTCGGCCGGCGCATCAGGCATCGCACACTCCCACCTTCGGCCGTTCGGCGGCACGGCCGGCTCCCCCATCCCGGCATAGGGCCTCGACGGGGTGCAACGCCAGCGGGATCCGGCGCGGCCCGTGACATCCGCTCGCCGTCGCCGGGCGGCCATATGACAGGGGCGGGGCTCGCCCCTTTCGCAAACCGACCGCGATGCCTACTAAGGAAGCCGCACCATCGCGAGAATTCTGCACCGCCCCAACGTCGAAGACGAAGACCGATGACCAGCCCGCGCACCCTCTACGATAAGATCTGGGACGACCACGTCGTCGATGTTCAGCCGGACGGCTCCAGCCTCCTCTACATCGACCGGCACCTCGTTCACGAAGTCACGAGCCCGCAGGCGTTCGAGGGCCTTCGCACGGCCGGCCGCAGGGTCCGCCACCCGGAGAAGACGCTGGCGGTGGTCGATCACAACGTCCAGACCTCCGACCGCAGCCAGGGCATCGAGGATCCGGAGAGCCGGACCCAGCTCGAGGCGCTGGCCGAGAACGTGCGCGACTTCGGCATCGAGTTCTACGACGCCCTCGACCGGCGCCAGGGCATCGTCCACATCATCGGGCCGGAGCAAGGCTTCACGCTGCCGGGCCAGACCATCGTGTGCGGTGATTCCCACACCTCGACGCACGGCGCCTTCGGGTCGCTGGCGCACGGCATCGGCACGTCGGAGGTCGAGCACGTGCTCGCCACCCAGACGCTGGTGCAGCGCAAGGCCAGGAACATGCGCGTCACCGTCGACAACACCCTGCCGCCGGGCGTGACCGCCAAGGACATCATCCTGGCGATCATCGGCGAGATCGGTACCGCGGGCGGCACCGGCCACGTGATCGAGTATGCCGGCGAAGCGATCCGCGCCCTCTCGATGGAGGGGCGGATGACGATCTGCAACATGTCGATCGAGGGCGGTGCCCGGGCCGGCCTGGTGGCGCCCGACGCTACGACCTTCGCGTACGTGAAGGACCGGCCGAAGGCCCCGAAGGGCGCGGCGTTCGAGGCGGCGTGCCGCCATTGGGAGAGCCTGGTCACCGACACGGGCGCCTTCTTCGACCGCGAGGTGCGCCTCGACGCCGCCAACCTGCCGCCGATCGTCAGCTGGGGCACCAGCCCCGAGGACGTGATCTCGGTCCAGGGCCGCGTGCCGGACCCGTCCGAGATCGCCGACGAGAACAAGCGGCAATCCAAGGAGAAGGCGCTGGCCTATATGGGCCTGACGCCGGGTACGCGGATCACCGACATCACCCTCGACCGGATCTTCATCGGCTCCTGCACCAACGGCCGGATCGAGGATCTGCGCGAGGTCGCGCGGGTGGTCGGCGACCGCAAGGTGCACGACGGCGTCGCGGCGATGATCGTGCCGGGTTCGGGCCTCGTGAAGGCGCAGGCCGAGGCCGAGGGTCTCGACAAGATCCTGAAGGCGGCGGGCTTCGACTGGCGCGAGCCGGGCTGCTCGATGTGCCTCGGCATGAACCCGGACAAGCTGCGGCCGGGCGAGCGCTGCGCCTCGACCTCGAACCGCAATTTCGAGGGCCGCCAAGGTCCGCGTGGGCGCACGCATCTGGTCTCGCCCGCGATGGCGGCGGCGGCGGCGGTGGCCGGACGCTTCGTCGACATCCGGGAATGGCCACGGGGCTGAAATCCCGATTGACGGCGGCGGCTCGGTTGCCTAAACGGAGCCGTCGCCGGCCGATAGCCGGCGGCATGCCCAGGTGGCGGAATTGGTAGACGCGCTGGTTTCAGGTACCAGTCTCGCGAGAGGTGAAGGTTCGAGTCCTTTCCTGGGCACCAATTGACAGATTTGAGCCCGCCAAGTTGTTGGCGGGCTTTATCTTTTCCAGGGGGCGAGTTTCCGTGCGCCTCGTCGGTCACCGACAAGGTCTGCGATCCTTGCCGACGCTGCACCTTCGGTGGCGATCGGGAACACGCCAGGGATGCATCGGCCGGATCGAGCATCACGCCGGACGTGTTCGCCACCGTGAGCTCGTTATGAATTGCACGGGATAGAGCCCGATATCAGGCAATGGAACCGCAAGACATCAACAGAGGCGCCGCCCGGTTCAAGAGCAAGAGCGACGCTACTATTGCTCCATACGACGCAAGAAATACTGTTCCATCGTTTAACATGTCCAATCATCAAGTTCGCTATCCAGGTATCATCGAGATAACTGGCGATGGCCAATTCATCGGTTGATGAGGCAGCTTTGGCATCGGCAGATCCTTGTATGGATCTGGCATCAATAGGATACCAGGATTAGCCTCAACGTGTCTATATCGGTCTATCGTACACATCAGCTCGAATGCGATTTGACGGACAGATGCAAACGCGATGTTATTCAAGGCGTCTGGCGGAACATCATCCAGAGTTTTACCTTCCAGTGACGATCCGTGCGCCCCCTGCATTAGCGGATCAATGATCAGATCCTTGTAGTCAGCGTCAAGCTCAGCATCTACGTGACCGCCTCCGTCCTGATTAGCCATTATCAGAACTAGATGAGAACGAGAAAAGCACTTCCGACTAGAAGACTCTACCAGAGGGTCATTCCACCAGGACGAAAATTTGGCAAATTTTCTAATCGCTTTATCAGGCGGAGTTCCTGGTAAAAAGCGGCCAAGGCGAAGAGGGGCAAACCAGCCTATTCTACCGTTTCCCGCATCCCCAATCTCGACCAGCCCAACATCGGCAGGATTCGATGCAACAAGCTTGGCACCTTTCCCCTCCTGATCTAACCAAGCTTGAGTAGCGGGATCCAACACATCACGGTATACGCCAGTATCCACGTAAGAAAGCTTATCCTTAATACCCAAGTGCTTCAGAAGCGATGTTGATTGATGGGTGTCGTGCACTAAGACTCGTATAGCAAGCGAAATCCTAATGGCCTCGTCAGATTCACCTTTGTCAAAGTCTGCACAGGATCGCCTTAAAAAGTTTATTTGTCGGTCTAGTTGCGCCTCAAAATCAGATGCCGGACGCGGACTTTTGTTCGCACGAGTACCTATTGCCATGGAGTCTCCCGACGCAGGCCACAAGCGTACTCCAGATTTACAAACTACGCACCATCTCTCACATCCACATCGGTTACTGATCGCATGCCGTAAACGCTCAACGACGCGCGAATCCTCGGTCCGTTTGACACTGTTAATACAAGCAGTGAAACAGATCCCTTGATGCTTCATCTGCCATCAGTGAAACCAACAGCTTACGTGGCACCTGAGGGCACCCAACTGCCTTTCCTGGGCACCAATTGACAGATTTGAGCCCGCCAAGTTGTTGGCGGGCTTCATCTTTTCTGGGGTGCAAGATTCCGTGCGCCTCATGGACCAGCAACACGATTCGCGATCCTCGCGGGCGCGGCACGCTCGCTGGCGATCCCAAACGTGCCGGGCGACGGCTGCTCCCTCACCGGCACGCCATAAGGCCGCTGACGGCCTTGGCTGCATCGGCGAGATCGGCCGGATCGAGCTTCGCTCGAGTGATCGCGCCGGGCCCGATCGCCCCCGTGTGCACATCAAGCCTCGACCGGACCACGGCAGCGACGTTGCCAAAGGTATCGCGGTATATAAGCGGTCAGGACGCTTTTAATCAAAAGTTCACGCTGCCCAACCAGTCTTCGACGGTCTGACGCGGCGGATGCAGGCGGAGACATGGCGGAGGACAGCATGGCGCCGAGCGAGGTCGAGCGGTTCGCACGGGTTGCCTCCGAACTGACCGCCCTGGGCCAGCCTCCGCAGGCATCGCCGCACGATGCACGTCCAATTGCCATCGTTGTGCCCGTCTTCAACGACTGGGCCGCGTTCCGCATCCTCGCCCGCGCGATCGACACAGTTCTGGTTGCGGCCGATCTTCACGCCGACCTCATCGTCGTCGATGACGGATCCTGGCAATCGGGGGAGGGCGTGCTGGCCGAGGTCGCGGAGGCGGCTCGCCGGCTGCGCCTGCGCCCGGCCGTCCTGGCCACCAATCTCGGCCATCAGCGTGCGATCGCGGTCGGTCTCGTCCAGGCGAATGCGCGGGCGAGTGCCTACCGCGCGATCCTCGTCATGGATGGCGACGGGGAGGATCCGCCGGAGCATATCCCGCGCCTCGTCGCGGAAGCCGAGGCCTACCCCGAGGCCGTGATCTGCGCCCAGCGCCGACGACGCTTCGAGGGCGCCCGTTTCGCGCTCGGCTACGGGCTGTTCAAGATGGTCTTCCGGCTCTGCACGGGGCGGCGCATCGATTTCGGGCATTATTGCGCGATTCCGCCGGCGCATCTGCCGCGGCTCGTCCATGCCCCGGCATTGTGGAGCCATTTCGCCGCGAGCCTGATCCGCTCCGGCCTGCCGCTCCGGCGCATCCCCCTCGACCGCGGCCAGCGCTATGCCGGGCGTTCGACCATGAACGCGACGGCGCTGATCCGGCACGGCCTCAACGCCATCGCGGTGTTCGAGGATATCTGCCTCGTGCGCCTGCTCGTGCTCCTGGCCGCGTTCGGGTGCGGCGTGGTCGTCGCGATGATCGGCGTGGTGCTCGTCCGCTTTTGCACCGACCTCGCCATGCCCGGCTGGGCGACGAACGCGGGCGGCCTGCTCCTCGTCGTTCTGTTCCAGGCGGCCCTGCTCGCGGCGACGGCGGCAGCGGCCCACCTCAACCGGCGCGCACTGCCCGAGACCGTGCCGGCCCGCGATGCGCACTGGTTCCTGCTGGCCCCCGCCCCCGCGGAGATAACCGAAGACGGAGACGCGAAGTGGCCAGCGGATCAACGCGCGGCGTGACGGCGCCGCACGAGGGGTATGTCGGGACCGAACTGGAGTTGTTCGCGACCGCGCGCAACTGGAAGCGCTACTGGTCCGACGCGATCGCGCCGTTCGTCGGCGGCCGCGTCCTCGATGTCGGCGCCGGACTGGGCGCGACGGCCGAAATCTTCGCCCCGCGGACGGGCATCGCGGCCTGGACCTGTCTGGAGCCCGATGCACACTTCGCCGCGCACCTTGCGACGCGGATCGCGTCGGGCGGGCTGCCGGTGCGCACGCGGGTGCTGCGCGGAACCACCCGTGACCTCGACCCCGCTGAACGCTTCGACACCATTCTGTACATCGACGTGCTGGAGCACATCCGCGACGATCACGGCGAGCTTGCGGGGGCGGCTTCGCGCCTCGCGGACGGCGGACACCTCGTCGTGCTCTCGCCGGCCCATCCGTTCCTCTACGCACCCTTCGATGCCGCGATCGGACACGAGCGGCGCTACACCCGGGCGACCTTGCGCGCGGCTGCGCCGGACGGCCTGCAGCGCGTGCGCCTCGACTACCTCGATGCGGTCGGGTTCGGCGCCTCACTGGGCAACCGTCTGGTCCTGCGGAGCGCGATGCCGAGCGCGGGCCAGATCGCCGCCTGGGACCGCCTGATGGTTCCGATCTCGCGCCGGCTCGATCCCTGGCTGGGGTTCCGAGCCGGAAAATCGGTCCTCGGAGTCTGGACGCGATGAGCGCCGGGCTGATCACCGGTGCGGCGGCGCCTGTCAGCCTGTCGCGCGGCACCGAACTCGGCTGGGGCCTGCTGACCGCCTGTCTCGCCGTTGCGACCGCGGCGATTCCGCTGGCCCACACACCGACCTTCTACTTCACGGACGATTACCAAGCCTACTTCATGCCGGGGTTCCTGGAGATCGCCCGGCTGATCAAGGCGGGGGAACTGCCGTTCCTGACGCCGCGCCTGTTCCAGGGGGGCGCGTTCCTCGCCGAGTACCAGTACGCGCTGTTCAACCCGGTCAGCGTGCTGCTCTACCTCGTGCTCGACGGGTTCGCGCGGCTCGATCAGGCCGCGGCCTTCTTCGCGCTCGTCCATGTCGGCCTGCTCGCCGGCGGCACTTACGCCCTGGCACGCGTGGTCGGTGTCAGCCGGGCGGCCGCCATGCTGGCCGGGCTGACGGCCGCGACCAGCGGATGGATCGTCTACTGGGGCGCGATCACGTGGATCCCCGGCCTCGTCAGCACCGCCTGGCTGTCCTGGGCGACCACCGCGTTGATCCGCGCCTATCGGGCACCGGGCTTCGTGCCCGCGGCCGCGGGCGCCGTCTCTATGACCATCGCGAGCGGCTGGCCGTTCTCCGACGCGGCGCTCATCGCCGGCCTCGGCGTCGCTCTCCCCCTGGCCTTCTGGGCCGGCCGCGACGGGCGGTCCTGCGCCCGTGCTGCCCTGGCTGCCGGGCTCGGCGGGCTGCTCGCCGCCCCGGCCTGGATGCCGCTCGTGGCCGCGATCGGGACGAGCTCCCGCCAGCCGGAGGTCCTGTTTCACGACATGCTGTCCACGCCGCTCGCCGTGATCCTGGCGATGGGCGTGCCGGTCTGGCCGGAGACCTGGCTCGGATTCGGCGGCTTGAAGATGCATGTCGGGCCACCGGCCCAGTACGTCTCCTGGTGGGTCCCGGTTGCCCTGGTGAACGCCTCCCGGGCGCGGCTGAACGAGCCGGAGGGCCGCGGCGTCGCCCTGTTGCTGGCCATGACGGCGGTGATCGCGCTGCTCGCGATTTCACCCGGCGTGTCGCAGTTGCGCTGGCCGTTCCGCTTCCTGCCCTACGTCCAGATCGGCTGCACCATCGTGGCCGCCTGGTTCGCGACGCGGGATCGCTGGGCGCCGGGCCGGACGCTGGGGCTCATCGCGATCGGCGGCGCGGTCGCGCTCGTCCGCGATCCGGGCCTGCTCACGCTCCAGATCGGGCTGACGGCGCTCATCGCCCTCACGGCCGCGCTGGCGTTGCGGGCGCAGGGGACGACACGCCTCGCGATCATCGCGGCGAGCCACGCGATCGTGTTCGCGATCCTCACCACGACGATGCCGGTCAACGAGCAGGTCGGCACATGGCCCGCGCCGATGGCACGCTCGGCCTATGTCGCTCTACCCCTGCGCCCGGGCGACACGATGCTGGTCCTCCACAACACCGACTACCATCGCACCCCGATGGCACCGCCGGCCCAGGGCGCCCTGTTCACCGAACTGCCGCATTCCAACACGCCGCTGCTGACGGGCGCCGCGGTGGTCGGCGGCTACTCGCCGATGCCGATGCGGGGCTTCCGTGCGATCTGCATGTGGCGGGGCGGGGCGACCTGCCCGGAGGCCGCCGAACGGCTGGCGCGCCCGGACCCCGTGACAGGCGCCAGCACCCTCGATCTCGCGCGCGTGGCGCGGGTCGCAGTGGAACGAGGGCCGCGCGCGGACGGCTTCGCGGCCGTCGCCGGGCCGGGCTGGACTCGGCGCAGCGGCGTGGCGGCCGAGCTGTTTGAGCGGGTGGGCGGCGGCTCTATCTTGCCGGGAACGCTCTCGGCCGGGCCACCGGGCTTCACCGTCACCGCGGCCGCGGAGGGCGCGGCGTCGGGACGCTACACGGTCGCCTCACCGGGGGGCGGACGCGTCGTCTGGGCGCGCGCCTGGTATCCGGGCTACGCCGCGGCCTGGAACGGCGCGCCGCTGGCCGTCGAGACCGCCAACGACTTCCTGCTGTCGGCACTCATTCCGGCCGGAGACGGCGTGCTGACCGTGCAGTACGTGCCGGCCGGTCTGCGCACTGGCCTCGCCGTCTCGGCGCTCGCCGCGATCGCGCTGGTCGGCCTCATGCTGTCGCGCCGGCGGATCGCCGGCTGAGATCGCATTGCCTTCCCGGCTGAGGTCCGGGAAGGGGCTCAATACCGGACGTCGGTGAACCCGCTCCGGCCCACGACGCTCTGGATCACGTCCCTGGTGGATGGGCTGAGCCCGCCATCGCCGCGCAGGCGGCGGCCATCCGCCCGTTCGAGGCGCGCGACGTCGTCGGAGCATCGGCCGAGCGCCTCGCGAATCCGCGACGACAGGGGCGCCCCCCGCGCCGCCGGAGCGCCGCTCATCTCGAACCGGAGGCAGGAGGCGAGGTAGCCTTTCAGGTCATCGAAGGCGGCGGCCTGCGCGTTCGACGTCAGGACGACGAAGAGCAGGGCGGATCGGGCGAGCATCGGGCGCTCCAGGTAGGGTCGGACGATCCTGACAACGCGCGGCCGGCGCTTTGGTGGCCCACGCTTTCGGATGCGGACCGCGGAGACCGGCGGCGGCATCCACGACAACGCCGCCCTGGCGGCGTTCGCGGGGCGGCGGTCCGAGGCGCCGGACTTCGCGTGCGTGTTCGTCGTGGCCGGCGTGGCGACGCAGGCTGGCACGCCGGGGCGGCTCGGCCTCATACACCCCGGATGGGTCTGCGTCGGCCTCGGCCGCCGCCGCGCGACGCTGGATGTCGAGACCAGCGCGCGCGGGATAATCGACCCGACCTGACGACGGTCTCAGGCGTTGTCGCCCCGGATCGCCGCGATCACGGCGTCCGTCACCTGACGGGTCGTGGCCGTGCCGCCGAGGTCGGGGGTGTGCAGGTTCGGATCCGCGGTCACGCGCTCGACCGCGCGCATCAGCCGGTCGGCGGCGGGCGCCTCGCCGAGATGCTCCAGCATCTGGCACGCCGTCCAGAAGGTCGCGACCGGGTTGGCGATGCCCTTGCCGGTGATGTCGAAGGCCGAGCCGTGGATCGGCTCGAACATCGACGGGAAGGTGCGCTCGGGGTTGATGTTGGCGGTCGGCGCGATGCCGAGCGACCCGGCGAGCGCCGCCGCGAGGTCCGACAGGATGTCGGCGTGCAGGTTCGTCGCCACGATCGTGTCGAGGGTCTGCGGCTTTACCACCATGCGCATCGTCATGGCGTCGACCAGCATCTTGTCCCAGGTGACGTCGGGGAAGTCTTGTGCCACCTCGGCGGCGATCTCGTCCCACATCACCATGGCGTGGCGCTGGGCGTTCGACTTGGTCACCACGGTCAGCAGCTTGCGCGGCCGGGACCGGGCGAGCTGGAATGCGTAGCGGATGATGCGGTCGACCCCGGAGCGGGTCATCATCGAGACATCGGTGGCGACCTCGTTGGCGTGGCCCTGGTGGACCCGGCCGCCGACGCCGGCATACTCGCCCTCGGAGTTCTCGCGCACGATCACCCAGTCGAGTTCCGGTCCCGAGACGTGGCGGAGCGGGCTGGTGATGCCCGGCAGGATGCGGGTCGGGCGGACGTTGGCGTACTGATCGAAGGGCTGGCAGATCGCGAGCCGCAGACCCCACAGGGTGATGTGGTCGGGCACGTCCGGCGCGCCGACCGCCCCGAAGAAGATCGCGTCGTGGTTGCGGATCTGGTCACGGCCGTCGGCCGGCATCATGACGCCGTGCGTCTTGTAGTAATCCGAGCCCCAGTCGAAATGGTCGAACTGGAACCGGAAGGTGCCGGTCTTCTCGGCCAGTACATCGAGCACCTCGATGCCGGCGGCGATGACTTCGACGCCGATGCCGTCCGCCGGAATGGCCGCGATGGTGTAGGTCTTCATGGTGGGTCTCCGGGTCAAAAGGAGTCAGTGCAGGGCGACGCGGGCCTGTCCGGCGCGGTGACCGGCCCGGGCGACCGCGAGGGTCAGGATCGCGGAGAACAGGAGCAGGCCGGCCACGAACATCAGGCCGCCCGCGAAGCTGCCGGTCCGGTCCTTGATCCATCCGATCATCCACGGTCCGACGAAGCCGCCGAGATTGCCGACCGCGTTGATGGTGGCGATGCCAACCGCCGTGGCCGGGCCGGACAGGAACAGCGTCGGCATCGCCCAGAGGGGCGGCTTGGCGGCGCTGATCCCAACATTGACAAGGCTCAGCGCGGCGATGACCGCCACGACCGAGGTTGCGGCGCCGGCCAGCATCAGGCCCAGCGACGCGGCGAGGCAGGCGATCACCACGTGCCACGTGCGCTCGCCGGTCCGGTCGGAATGGCGCGCCCAGAGGATCATCGCCGCCACCGCGACGGTCGGCGGCACCGCGTTCAGCAGGCCGACATTCATGGTCGACAGGCCCAGCCCCTTGATGATCTGCGGCGCCCAGATACCGAGGGTGTAGAGCCCGGCCGAGGTGCCGAAATACACGAGGGCGAGCGCCAGCACCCGCGGATTGGTGAGGCCGCTGAGCAGACTGTGGCGGGCCTGCACCTGCCGTCCGGCGCGCTCCGCCTCCATCTCGGCCACGAGCCAGGCCCGCTGGTCGTCGGAGAGCCATGTCGCCTTTTCGGGCCGGTCGGTCAGGTAGACCAGCACGACGAAGCCGAGGATCACTGCGGGGACCGCCTCGATGAGGAACATCCACTGCCAGCCGTGCAGGCCCAGGAGCCCCTCCATCTCGAGCAAGAGGCTCGACAGGGGCGAGCCCAGCAGCACCGAGACCGGCGCCGCCGCCATGAACAGGGATACCACTGCGGCCCGGTAGCGGATCGGGAACCAGTAGCCGAGATAGAGGATGATGCCGGGGAAGAAGCCCGCCTCCGCGGCCCCGAGCAGGAAGCGCAGCCCGTAGAAGCTCGTCTCGCCCTGAATGAACGCGAAGGCGCCGGAGATGAGCCCCCAGGTGATCATCACGCGGGCGATCCAGAGCCGGGCACCGACCCGGTCGAGGATGATGTTAGAGGGCACCTCGAACAGAAAGTACCCAAAAAAGAATACCCCCGCCCCGAAACCGAAGACCGACGCCGAGAAGCCCAGGTCTTTGTTCATCGTCAGTGCCGCGAAACCGATATTCACGCGGTCGATGAAGGCGACGAAGTACAGCAGGCAGACGAAAGGGATCAGGCGCCACGCGACCCGGCGCATGGTCGCCTGCTCGAGCGAGCTGTTCATCATGTCCTCCCGTCGCCGGAGTGGCGCATCTGTTGCGCGCCATCTTCCATGCAAGCTTGAATACGGGTAGATCCGGGGCTGCGACGTGTCAACGGCCATTCCTCGACAGGGGCGGACGCTGTAAGGCCGGCGGACGAGGGGGGAGACGGTCAATGGCGCGGGCGCGGCCCAACGGGGATCCGGAGGCGCAAGGCGATGAGGACGGCGCGAAGCGCGGCTCCCTGGTCGACGACGCCTACGCGGCGATGCGTAACGCGATCCGCGACGCCAGCTTCGCCCCGGGCTACCAGGCCTCCGAGCAGGAGATCGCCCTGCGGCTCGGCATGAGCCGGACGCCGGTCCACGAGGCGGCGATCCGGCTGCAGGAGGATGGCCTCGTGCGCGTCCTGCCACGCAAGGGCATCCTGATCCTCGCCCTGGCGCCGGACGACATGCGCGAGATTTACGATGTCGTCATCGCCATGGACGGCCGGGCCGCCGAATTGGTGGCGACGCTCCCCGAGGCCGCGCGACTGGCCGCCGCGCAGGCCCTCGATGCCCACACGGATGCGATGGCGGCGGCGCATGCGCGGGGCGACCTACCGGGCTGGGGCCTCGCGGACGGGGCGTTCCACGCGGCGCTGATCGCCGAGGCCCGGAACGGACGGATGAGCCGGATCGTGCAGGCCATCAACGACCAGTCCCACCGGGCGCGGATGCTGACGCTGAACCTCCGCCGGACCCTGGACGCCTCGATCGCGGAACATCGCCGGATCGCCCAGGCCATCCGCGCGGGCACGACCGAGGTGGCTCTCGAGGCCGCACGCCAGCATCGCATCCGGGCCCGGGACGAGCTGCTGCCGCTGCTGGAACGCTGCGGGCTCAAGCACCTGTAACGCAGCGCGGGCTGCGCGTTGGCCTACCGCACCCGCAGGGATCCGCGGTGCCGCGTCGGCCGAGGGAAGCGGCGCCAGCCCCTCTTGCGCCCGAACGATCGGCGCGGATCGGGCTGAGCCGAGTCCGCGAACCGACCAACAGCCCGCGGCGCGTGGGCGGCGCCGATAGCCACCAGTGCCGCGACGCAGATCAGGGCCACCAGCGTCGCGCCCCAGAACAGGTTCTCGAACATCGCGCGTACCGCCGCCGAGGAGCTTTGCCTCATCGGTATTAAACCACAGACGATTGCGTTCCGTCGGCAGCCACAACACTGTTTTCGTCGACCATCTGTGGATATCAGCACTATGTCCCACGCTGGCACGCAAATCCCGGATCGGATGAGAGGCTCGGCTACGAAGCCCAAGCCGGTGACGCCGGGCGGGGCGCAGGGCTGATCGTCGGTTCCGGGGCTCGCTCTGTGGCCCACCCATGATGGGCCGTTGGCCTCGACGAACCGGCGCGTGATGTCCGATCCGCCGAAGGCGCTCTCATGCACCGAACGGGTCTCCGCTTCGACGGATCGGAAGACGATACCGGCGCGACTAAAAGCGCGGCCGTCGTGCGGGCGAGGGCTTCACGCACGCCTCATTCACGTGAGGCCTGCCACTTGCATAGATGCTTTCACGGGCTGATCCGTCCGAGATCTGTTGTGTTCGATCCTTGCTTTCGAACGCGGAAATCCGACATTGTTTTAACGTAAGATAGCGCACATTCACGGCGGTCATGGAATTTCTAATCCATGACAAGTGCGGGTACCCCGACATCCCAGTACGTCATCACCGCCCGGGGGCAGACGGGTCATATCCGCCAGACCAGGGTCCGGGCCGCGAGTGCGGTTGTGCTCGCCAGAACCTGGATCGCCGCCGGTTACGAGGCGGTGCAGATCGTCGACCCCCTGGGACACGTCCTCAGCCCGGAGCGTTACCGGGTCAAAATCATGAACGGCGGCCGGTTTTTCCGTTGAGCCTCTCCGAGCACGGCGAGATGCGGCGCTCCCGCTATCGCGCACAAGGCGGACGATCGGGTCCCGGAGAATTTACGAAGCGTTCATGCTCCGGGTGTCCCATCCGGTCCTCAGAGGCCGAAACGAGGACGCGATGCCGAGCGACACGACGAGAGCGCTCTCCGCCCAAGGTGACGTTGGTTCGGTGCATGGGAACGCGTCACGACAAGGTTTTGGAGCCGTCCGCGAGAGCGCTGCGATCGGAACCGTCTCCGAAACACAGGGCCCGATCCTGGAACCCTGGCGCATCCTGGCGCTCGCGCTGATCGTCGCCGCCGGCATGCTGTTCGTCCACTTGGTCGTTCCCGCCGACGCCGCCTCGGATCCCGCCAGGGCGACCCCGGCTGCAGTTCTCGGCCCGCAGCCGTAGATCGGCCGCGCTCCGGATCTCATTCGCCCGGCGCCCGGGGGCCGCCGGCCTTGTCGAGGGCGGTTGCGGCGGCGACCAGATCGCGCCGCGCCTCAGCGATCGCCGTGGTCTTCTCGGCCCGCTGCGCGTTGAGCGCTTCGAGGAACGCAGTCCAGTCGGCTCGGGCAGTCGTCGGGATCACACCGTCGAGCCGGTGGCGGAGCTCGGCGACCCGGCTGTCCGCCGTCGCCGGGGGTGCCGCAACGTCGGCGTCGTACACGCCGACCGCGCAGGTCTGATCGCCGGCCTTGGTGTAATACGTCGTCTTGGGCTCCTCGACGGTACTGCCCGGCTTCGGAAACAGGTAGCGGATCACCGCGATCTGTCCGGGTTTGGCCGTCTCCATCATGGTTCGGATGAAGTGGTTGCCCGTCCTGTCATGCAGGTCATGGACATCGTGACCCTTCAGGATTGGGTTTGGGTGGGCCGACATGATGCCGTCCGGTCCGACACAGAATACGTAGGTGTCGGCGGTTCGGAAGCCCCGGGCCCCGTCGGTGAAGTCCTGCAAGGCCTGCGCCCTGTCGGCCGCGAGCGCTCGATCGACCCGGTGGAGCATCCAGGACGCGAAGCCGTTTGGGCTCGGATCGTCGCAGGCGGTGGGCGCATCGCCGTCGCCGCACGCCCAGGCACAGCCCGGCGATGCCAGCCCGAGCAGCAGCCCGGCCGCAAGCGTTGCAGCTTTCAGCATCACGACGCGCCCCTCGAAAGCAGCATATTTCTGCGAATCGCCGCCATCAGAGACTGCATTCGCCGGCTTGGCAAGCGGCGAAGACAGTTTTCATGCGATCGTCGATCGGGCTGAATTCGGCGCGGGCCTATTGCAGCGGCAGCGGGATCGCCTCGACCGCGACCTCGCCGATCCCGTGGGCCGCCAGCGCGGTGCGCAGGGGATCGGTCAGGCAGGTCCCGGCTGTGAACGCCCCGTGTGCGGCACCGTGACCCTCCGCCCCTCGCGGTGCGGAGCCGATCAGCTGCACGACGCGCCGGGCGATGGCCGGCGCCGGATCGATCCAGGTCACCGGCCAGGGTGCCAGGGTTTCGAGGCGCGGCAGCAGCAAGGGATAGTGCGTGCAGGCGAGGCAGACCACGTCGGTGCGCCCTCCGTTCGCCCCGGTGACGAAGCAGGGCGCGATCTCGGCCGCCAGCGCGGCATCGTCAACGGGAAAACCGGCGAGTTCGGCCTCGGCATAGCCGGCGAGGTTCTGGGCGCCGACCAGCGTGACCGTACAGGCCTCGGCATAGGTGGCGATCAGGTCGCGCGTGTAGGAGCGGGCCACCGTCCCGGGGGTCGCCAGCAGGGAGACGAGGCGCGAGCGCGTGGCCGCGGCGGCCGGCTTGATCGGCGGGACCACGCCGACGAACGGGGTCGTGAAGCGCTGCCGCAGGGCCGGCAGCACCACGGTCGAGGCGGTGTTGCAGGCGATCACCACGAGGTCGGGTCGGTGGGTCGCGACCAGCCGCTCCATCACGGTCAGCACCCGGGCGACGAGGGCCGCCTCGGTGAGGCGGCCATACGGGAAGGCGGCATCATCGCCGACATAGACGTAGCGGGCGTCCGGCCGGGCGCGCCGCACGGCATCGAGCACGGTGAGGCCGCCGAGCCCGGAATCGAACACCAGGATGGTCGGCTCGGCGGCGCCGCGCAGAGCCGCGGAAGAGAGGCTGGCGCCGGCCATCAGATCGATCCGCATGTGACGTCCGGACTCCTCGCAAGGGTCCCGAGAATCGGCATCGCTGGTTAAGGCGGTGTCACTGCGGCGAGAGAAAGACCCGCGATCCCCAACCCGCCATGTTAACCGCGCCGCCGCGGTGGCGAACAGCCCTCGAACGACACCGAGCCGGCAGGACTCCGCCTGCGGAGGTTGTCTGACCTCGCCCGAGACATATCTTCTGCGCGCCAACCTGGGACCGAGGAAACAGTTCTCGGGCTGGCCGGGAAAGGGAACGATCGTCATGGCAGCGACGGCCGCACTGCGCACGGACGACACACGCGAGCCTGGGGCGCCGGCCTTCCCGCCGCCGCCTGTCTCGGCCCGTCCGATCGACCGGGCCGCCTGGATCGCCGCCTACCGGCAGGTCCGGAGCGAGACCGAATGCCGCGCGGCGCCGCTCTCCGCGGAGGACCAGCAGGTCCAGTCCATGGCGGATGCCAGCCCGACCAAGTGGCACCGGGCCCATGTAACGTGGTTCTTCGAGCAGTTCCTGCTGCGCGAGCACCTGCCGGGCTACACCATCTACGACGAGCGGCTGCACTACCTGTTCAATTCGTACTACGTGGCGGCCGGTCCCCGGCAGCCGCGCATCCAGCGGGGCATGATCACCCGCCCGACGCTCGCCGAGGTCACGGCCTACCGGGTCCATATCGACCGGGCGGTCGAGTCCCTGCTGGGCCAAGCCTCCGAGCGCGCGCTGGAGGCGATCCTGCCCATCCTGGAGATCGGGCTCTACCACGAGCAGCAGCATCAGGAGCTCCTGCTCACCGACATCCTGCACGCCTTCGCGCAGAACCCGCTGAACCCGGCCTACGACCCGGACTGGCGCTTCCCGAAGGCTGCGGCGCAGCCGGGCCAGACCCGGCTCGACCGGGGCATCGCCTGGATCGGGCACGAGGGACCGGGCTTCTCCTTCGACAATGAATCGCCCCGCCACGAGACGCTGATCCAGGCGGGCCGGATCGACCGGGCATTGGTGACCAACCGCCAGTGGCTCGCCTTCATGGAGGATGGCGGATACGCCAAGCCCGAGCTGTGGCTGTCGGACGGCTGGTATGCCGGGCCGACCGAGGGCTGGGAGGCGCCGGGCTACTGGCGCCGAATCAGTGACGGCTGGGCGACCATGACGTTCGCCGGCGAGCGCCCGGTGGATCTCGACGCGCCGGTCACCCATGTCAGCTACTACGAGGCGGACGCTTATGCCCGCTGGGCCGGGCGCTTCCTGCCGACCGAGTTCGAGTGGGAGGTCGCGGCCCGCGACGGCGGCCTGCCGGACGCGTTCGGCCTCGTCTGGCAATGGACCCGCAGCGCCTACGTCGCCTATCCGGGCTACCGGCCGCTGCCGGGCGCCCTGGGCGAGTACAACGGCAAATTCATGAACAACCAGTTCGTGCTGCGCGGCTCCTCGGTGGCGACGCCCGAAGGCCATGCGCGGCTGCCATATCGCAACTTCTTCTATCCGCATCAGCGCTGGCAGTTCACCGGCCTGCGCCTCGCCGATGCCGCCTGACGCCCCCCGGAGCGACCCGTGACCATCAACCCGACGTTTTCCGACGCGACACCGGTCGCCCCGGCTTTCCTCGACGACGTGCGCGCGGGTCTCTCCCGCCCGCAGAAAGCGCTCTCGCCAAAGTACTTCTATGACGCGACCGGCTCGGACCTGTTCGAGAAGATCACCCGGCTGCCGGAATACTACCCGACCCGCACCGAGATCGGGATCCTCGACCGGCGCGGGCCGGAGATCGCCGCGCTACTGCCGGCGGGCGCAGCCCTCGTCGAGTTCGGCAGCGGCTCGACGGTGAAGCTGCGCCGCCTGCTGCGGCACCTCGACAAGCTGGCGGCCTACGTGCCGGTCGATGTCTCCGGCGAGTTTTTGCGCGCGCAGGCCGAGACCTTGAGCGCCGATTTCCCGCACCTGCGCGTCGAGCCGGTGGTAGCCGATTTCACCCACGATTTCAGCCTGCCAGAGAGCCTCGCGGGCCTACCGCGGGCCGGCTTCTTCCCGGGTTCGACGATCGGCAACTTCGAGCCCGAGGAGGCCGAGGCGCTGCTCGCCCGGTTCGGGCGGATCCTGGGATCTGGGGCTCACATGATCGTGGGCGTCGATCTCGTGAAGGATGCAGGCACCCTGGAGAGCGCCTACGACGATGCCCAAGGCGTCACCGCGGCGTTCAACCTCAACCTCCTGACGCGGATCAACCGCGAACTCGGGGGCGGCTTCGACCTCGACGCCTTCGCCCATCGGGCCGTGTTCAACCCGCAAGCCTCGCGGATCGAGATGCACCTCGTCGCCCGCGACGCGCAGGATGTGGCGATAGGCTCGGACACGTTCGCGTTCGCGGCCGGCGAGACGATCCACACGGAGAGCAGCTACAAGTACACGGCCGAGACCTTCCGGGCGCTGGCCGAGCGCGCCGGCTGGCGGTGGATCCAGGTTTGGACGGACGCGGACGGCCTGTTCTCGGTCCACGCCCTGCGGCTGGATTGAGGATCCGGGCTACGGCCGGGCCGATGAGGTTCCGGCCGCCCGGGTTCGTCCTCGTCGCCCCCGCGCTCGGCGCGCTGGCGGGCCTGCTCTATGGGGCGATCTTCGACGTCGGCCCCCTGGCCGGCGCGGCGATTCGCGGCGCGGTCATCGGCACGCCGATCATGCTGTACGAGCGGCGGCTCTTGTTCCCGACCCTGCGGGAGCGAATCCGGGGACTCGCCACGCCGCTGTTCCTGCTCGCCACGGTTGCGCTCTACGTCGCCCTGATCGTGGTCGGGAACGCGCTGGCCAGCACGGTGCTCAACCGCCTGTTCCGCTTCATGTACAGCGAGCGGAACGCGATGCTGATGACCGATACCGGGCTGCTCTACGCGCTCGCCATCTCGGCCGTCGTGGTGTTCGTGTTCCGGGTCCGCGACCTGATCGGCCCGGGGGTGTTCGCCAACCTTCTGATCGGGCGCTACCACCGGCCGATCAGCGAGGAGCGGATCTTCCTGTTCCTCGACGTGACCGGCTCGACTCAGTTCGCCGACCAGCACGGCGACCGGGAGGCGCAGGCTTATCTCGGGCAGGTGTTCAACGCCCTGGCGTTGCCGGTCTCCCGGGCCCGGGGATCGATCGACGATTATATCGGCGATCTGGCGCTGGTGACTTGGACGATGGAGCGCGGCGTCCGTGACGCCGCCTGCCTGCGGTGCGTGTTCGATTTCGAAGCACGCCTCGCCGCCGAGGCCGAAGCATGGCGCAACCGCTTCGGGCAAGTGCCGGAATTCCGCGCGGCCCTGCATTGCGGACCGGTTGTCACCGCCGAGATCGGGCTGGAGCGGCACAAGATCGCGTATTTCGGCGATGTGGTGAACACGACCGCGCGGTTGGAGGCCCTGTCGAAGACGCTGGGGGTCCACGTGCTGGTCTCGGCCGATCTCCTCGACCGGATCGGGCCGCTGCCCGACACCTTTATCGCGGAGGATCTCGGCGACCACACGCTGCGCGGGCGGGAGGCACCCCTGGCGGTCGCGGCAATCCGGCGCCGCCCATCCGGGGTTATCAGGGCCGGGTGAGGCCGGGGAGGGCGCATGCGCCTGTCCCCGGTATCTCCGCTGTCAACGGCGCGGAGCCGTCAGTTCAGGTAGGTACGGATCCAGTTGGGGGACAGGATCTCGCCCTCCTCGGTGATGATCCAGGGCTGCTTGGCCGGGTCGCCCAGGGCGCCGGCGGCGGCGTTGATCGCCTCGCGCAGGGTGTTGAACCGCTCGGGCTGCGCCAGCGGGGCGCTGGCCGGGGCCGTACGCCAGATCGTGAGATCGGCGGGCCGTTCCAGAGCTTCGGTTTCCATCGGTACTCGTCCTTCCGAACCGTGTGCGACCGTTCAGATACCCACCGCCGACCTGAACCGGCTCGGCGCGGGGATCGAGGGTCTGAGCGTCAAAGCAAGCATCTCTGCGGCGGCTTTGCGATCAATTCGGGCGGTTTCCGAAACCAGCGTCCTCCGCGTAAGCACGATGGACGCAGCGGTCGCGTTTTCCCAGTCCGTATTAAGCGCGTACGCGTTGCCGAGAACTTGCGAGAATTGTGGTCCTCGAATGATGACCATTCCGTTAGCCAGTCTGTTCCGCCCGCCCGTGTGTGCCAGAACACGTCTGAGGCCCGCAGGCGGCGGTACGCACCTGTGTTGACGCTTCGATCCTGAACGCGCACTTAAGACCCGCGCCTGCCGGAGCCGACCTCCGGTTCTCTCTCGGAGACATCCGTGCCGGATCGTACCGTGCGCTTCGTGCTCGCCGCGGTTCTGGTCCTGCTGGCGCTGTACGTGGCCCAGCCCTACCTGCAGCCGCTGTTGTACTCCGCAGACACGCCACGGGCCGTGACCGCCCGCGGCGATCTCGCGCAGTCCGAGCAGGCCACGATCCGGCTGTTCGAGCAAGCAAGCCCGTCCGTCGTCCACGTCTTCGCGCAGGGCGCGGCGCAGAACCGCGACCTGCTCGACCTCGACGACGAGGGCGGCGAACAACAGGGCGGCGGCACCCAGACCGGCACCGGCTTCGTCTGGGACGGGGCCGGCCACATCGTCACCAACACCCACGTCGTCCAGAACGCGGCGCAGAGCGGGGGCTCCGTCTCGGTCCGGCTGAGCGACGGCACGGTGGCGTCGGCGAGCCTGGTCGGGCTCGCGCCAAGCTACGACCTCGCGGTCCTGCGGCTGGGCCGGGTGACGCACATGCCGCCGCCGCTCGCGATCGGCACCTCGGCGGACCTCAAGGTCGGGCAATCGACCTTCGCGATCGGCAACCCGTTCGGCCTCGATCACACCCTGACCACCGGCGTCATCAGCGCCGTCCGCAGGCGGATGCCGACCAGCGAGGGGCGGGAGGTGTCGGGCGTCATCCAGACCGACGCGGCGATCAACCCCGGCAATTCCGGCGGGCCGCTGCTCGATTCCGCCGGTCGGCTGATCGGCGTCAACACCGCGATCGTGTCGCCCTCCGGGGCGAGCGCCGGCATCGGCTTCGCGATCCCCGTGGACGTGGTGAACCGGATCGTGCCGGAACTGATCAAGGTCGGCCGGGTGCGCAATCCCGGCATCGGCATCATCGCCGCGCAGGAGGCCGCCACCGCGCGGCTCGGCATCGACGGGGTGGTGATCGTGCGGGTCCTGCCCGCCTCGCCCGCCGCGCAGGCCGGCCTGCGCGGCGTGAATTCGCAGACCGGCGATCTCGGAGACGTGATCGTGGAAGCCAACGGCACTCCGGTCCATCGGCTGGCCGACCTCACCGCGGCGATCGAGGAGGCGGGGCTCGGTGCGGCGGTGACCCTGAAGGTCGAGCGCGACGGCCGGATCCGGCAGGTCCGGATCACCACGACGGATGTGGCGGAGAATCGCCAGTGAAGGCCCTGCTGCTCCCCGTCCTCATGGCCCTCGCCGCTGCCGGAGCCTCGCACGCCGCCGAGCAACCGGCGCGCTCACGCCTATGCCCGGAGGACCTGCCGGAGGGCGTGCGGCTGCCGCCGCAGCCCGGCTGCACGGCCGGCACCCGGCCCGCGCCGACGCGCCGGGAGGGGGTCTACGATCTGGGCGACGGCACGACCGTGCGGATCGGCGGCCATGCCTCGGCCGCGTACGGCGTGCGGCGCTGACCATGGCGCTGTTTGCCGGCCTGCTCGCATGCCTGACGCTCTGGTGGCTGTCGAAGAACAACGACGGCCTCGGCCGGCGCCTGAGACGCGCCCTCGGCCAGGGGTTCGGCGCCATGATGGGCGGAACGCGGACACTCGGCGCGGTGTCGCTGCTGGCGGGCGGCTTTCTGCTCCTGCACGGCAACCTCGTTCTGGCGGCACTGCTCGGCCTGAGCGGCGTCTGGATGATCGAGGGACAGGACTCGATGACGGCGCGGCTGCGCCGCCTGATCCGTTCGGGGGCCGCGAACAATCCCCGTGATCCTCAAAATCCCCTTTATCCGGACCCGACTCCGGCGCCGCGCGATCCCCCGGCGCCGCGCGATCCCTACGCGTCCCAGGATCGTCGCTTCCGCACGACGCTGATCGAGGCGCATCTGCGCCCCGACGGGAGCCTGCGCACCGGCCGCGTGACCGGGGGGCCACAGGCGGGGGTGTGGCTCGACGCCATGCCGACCGACGCGGTCGTCAGTCTGCTGCGGCTCTGCCGGGTTCGCGACCCGATGGGCGTCGCCCTGCTAGAGCCGTATCTCGACCGCCGGGCGCCCGGCTGGCGTGTAGACGCTGAGCGTGATCGCGACCCGGGGACGCGCCGCCCGCCGAACCCAGGGGCGCTGACGCAGGAGGAGGCGTACCAGATCCTGGGGCTTCAGCGCGGGGCGACCGCTGAGCAGATCCGGACGGCCCACCGGTCGCTGATGAAGCGCGCCCACCCCGACCAGGGGGGAAGCGCCGAGGGCGCGGCGCGCGTCAACGCCGCCCGGGACAGGCTTTTGAACCGACATCGCTGATACTCCACGCGCGTTGTCAGAAAATGGATCGGTCTCGGCCGCGGGCGAACGGCGTCGCGGCACATCCTGCCGGCGCGGTCGGCGCCGGCCGGTCCTCGTCGGTCAGCTTCGGGTCGCGAAGCAGCTGAAGCCGCTGCGCTTCAGGGCCGAGCAGGCATCCTGCGCGGAATCCTGCTCTGCGAAGCCCGAGAAGCGGGCGCGGAACAGGGTGGTGCCGCCATGCTCGACCTTGACCGTGTAGGGGGCCGCCTTCGACAGGCTGCCGCCGACCTTGGCGCGGGCCTCCGAGAGCATCGAGCGGGCTTTGGTTTCGTCGTCCATGGCGCCGAGCTGGATCACCCAGGCGGTCGGCACGACGCGGGCGCCGGTGACCGCCTTCGGCGGCTCGTCGCGCTCGACCGAGGCCACGCGCGCCACTGTTTTGCTGGCACCGGGGAAGGGCGCCTGGGCGCTGCTTCCGCCGGCATAGGCCTGGGCGGATTTCGGAACTCCCTGGGGACCGGGCTTCCAGGTCTCAAGCGGGTACTTGCCGCCCGGCGTCGTGGTGGCGGCGGCCTTGGGCGAGAGGTCCAGGGGCTCGCCGGTGGTGCCGGTGGTCTCGACATCCTCGTCGTCCGCGGAGGCAACCTGCGTGCGGGTCCGCGACACGCCGTCGGCGACGACCGCCGGGCGGGCGCGCTCGGCGACCTCGGTGGTGGGCGGCGAGATCCGGGCGCCGGCATAGGCGTGCGGCAGGCTGGAGCGGACGAGGTCGGCCATGATCCGATCGCGGCCCGCGCCGGACTTTCCGCCCAGCACGATCGCCACGATCTGCCGGCCCTCGGACTTCGCCGCCGTCATCAGGTTGAAGCCCGAATCCCGGGTGTAGCCGGTCTTGATCCCGTCCACGCCCTGGACGTTGCCCAGCAGGTGGTTGTGGTTGCCGATGACCCGACCGCGGAACGCGAAGGACCGCGTTTGGAAGTAGCGGTAATAATGCGGGAAACGGTCCTGGATCGCCCGGGCCAGCACGGTGAGATCCCGGGCCGTGGTGAGCTGGTCGGGATCGGGCAGGCCCGAAGCGTTGGCGTAGTGCGTCCGGCTCATGCCGAGGGCATGGGCCTTGGCGGTCATCATCTGGGCGAAGCGCTCCTCGGAGCCCGCGATGTTCTCGCCGATGGCGCAGGCCACGTCGTTGGCCGACTTGGTCACGATCGCTTTGATGGCGTCCTCGACCGCAATGGTCTGGCCGGGCCGCAGGCCGAGCTTCGAGGGCGCCTGGGCGGCGGCATGGGCCGAGATGGTCAGATCGGAATCGAGGGCGAACTTGCCACGCTCCATCTGCTCGAACAGCAGGTAGAGGGTCATCACCTTGGTGATCGAGGCGGGATGGCGCAGCGCATCCTCGTTGACCGCGTGGAGGGTCTTGCCGCTCTTCACGTCGACCACCATGGCGGCGTAGGGCGGGTTGTAGCCGCCGCCGACCGCGCGGGCGTGGTGGTGGTGTCGTCCACGCCGGGCCTCGGCCGGGGCGGCGAGGGTGGACAGAACCGCGGCGGCCAGGATCGCGGCCGGCAGCGCGGGAATCGTCCGAGAGCGGCCTACTACGCTACGCATCACGCCTGATTGCCTCGCGAGACCGGCACGCGCCGGTCGTGTCCCTAGAGCGGAGCGGCGCCGGTCGCGTGGCCCCGCTGCATCACCGCAGAGTTAGGCAAGTGCAGTTACAGGCCCGTTAATGCGATCGCCGCGCGTATCGGGTTGTGACGTTTCTGCTGATGGTTGCGGGCCGGACGGCGGGCCCGCGATACGCCCACAGCCGCGGAGGGGGGAGGGCGTGTCGCGCCGCGCCAAGTCCGCGCGCCAACCGAATTGTCGCCGCTTGACGCTGCCGGATACGGCGCACACAGTCGGAGACAGATCCGATACAGCTGCCCGGCCCCGACCGGCAGGCGGCGGCCGGGAGTTCGGCCATGCTGACGCGCGACCCCCACCCGTCTTTTCTGGATCCGGCCGACTTCGGCGCGCCGTGGCGGCGGCTTGGCGTCACCGGACGGACCGGCCAGACCCTCGAGATCACGTGGACCATTTCCATCAAGCAGGGCCTCGACGATCGTGCGGCCCCGGCCCGGACCCGCGCCGCAACCCGCGATCCGGCCGAGATCCTGGCGGCTCAGTCCGCCTATCCCGAGCGGGGCGGAGCACGCCGGACTGCGCGTTCGGCGGTGACCGCAGACCAGATCACAACGCCCACCGCCGATCCGATGCGGCCGCCGGCCCCCCATCCCACCCGGGCGCATGAGCGGGTCGGGGGCCGTGCGCCAGTCGCAAGCTCAGCGGGACGGACAAGTGCGCGCAGGCGTCTGGCGAAGTCGGCTCACCGTCTGTAGATTAGGGACAGAGGAGCCGCGCGTTGCTCCCGGCAGGGCCAGGACGGGATCGGCCTTCGCAGTCGGCGACGCCCGCTCCAATCGAGGGATCGGTTCGACGCACATGACTCAGGTCCCCCACCAGGGCACCGCACGTTCGATGGGGATTGCGCGGCCGGTCACGGCCTCCGGCTCGCGCGCGCCGGGCGGCGACGACCGGTCCAACACCGCGATCATCACCCGTACCAAGACCCGGACGAAGCGACCGAGCCTCTACCGGGTCCTGCTCCTGAACGACGACTACACGCCGATGGAATTCGTCGTGCTGGTGGTCGAGCGCTTCTTCAACAAGAGCCACGAGGACGCCTACCAGATCATGATGCACGTGCATCAGAACGGGGTCGGCGAGTGCGGGGTGTTCACCTACGAGGTGGCGGAGACCAAGGTGACGCAGGTCATGGACTTCGCACGCAAACACCAACATCCTCTCCAGTGCGTTATGGAAAAAAAGTAGGCGCCGTTCGCGGTAGGCACGAAGGACAGAGGCCAGCTTTGCCAAGCTTCTCACGCAGCCTAGAACAAGCTCTCCACCGCGCCCTGGCGCTCGCGGGAGAGCGCCGGCACGAATACGCGACGCTGGAGCACCTCCTGCTCGCCCTCGTGGACGATCAGGATGCGGCCGCGGTCATGCGCGCCTGCAACGTCGAGGTCGACACGCTCAAGCGAAGCCTGATCGACTACGTCGACACGGAGCTGTCCAACCTCACCGGCGACGGCCGGCAGGACGCCAAGCCCACGGCCGGGTTCCAGCGTGTGATTCAGCGCGCGGTGATCCACGTCCAGTCCTCCGGCCGCGAGGAGGTGACCGGGGCGAACGTGCTGGTGGCGATCTTCGCCGAGCGCGAGAGCCACGCCGCCTACTTCCTGCAGGAGCAGGACATGACCCGCTACGACGCGGTCAACTACATCAGCCACGGCATCGCCAAGCGCCCCGGCGCCTCCGAATCGAAGCCGGTGCGCGGCGCCGAGGAGGAAGGTGCTGCCGAGCGTCCAAGCGACGACGGCGATCCCCGCGGAGCCAAGAAGAAGGGCGACGCGCTGGACGCCTATTGCGTCAACCTCAACAAGAAGGCGCGTGACGGCAAGATCGACCCGCTGATCGGCCGCGAGACCGAAGTCCAGCGGACCATCCAGGTCCTGTGCCGTCGGCAGAAGAACAACCCGCTGCTGGTGGGCGACCCCGGCGTCGGCAAGACTGCGATCGCGGAAGGGCTTGCGCGCAAGATCATCCAGCACGAGGTGCCGGAGGTCCTGGCCGACGCGACGGTGTTCTCCCTCGACATGGGCACGCTGCTCGCCGGCACCCGCTACCGGGGCGACTTCGAGGAGCGCCTCAAGCAAGTGATGAAGGAGATCGAGGCGCACCCGAACGCGATCATGTTCATCGACGAGATCCACACGGTGATCGGTGCCGGTGCGACCTCGGGCGGCGCCATGGACGCGTCGAACCTGCTGAAGCCCGCTCTGGCCTCCGGCACCCTGCGCTGCATCGGCTCGACCACCTACAAGGAGTACCGCCAGTACTTCGAGAAGGATCGCGCCCTGGTCCGCCGATTCCAGAAGATCGACGTCAACGAGCCGTCGATCCCCGACACGATCGAGATCGTGAAGGGCCTGCGCCCGTACTTCGAAGAGTTCCACAAGCTCAAGTACACGACCGAGGCCGTGAAGGCCGCGGTGGAGCTGTCGGCCCGCTACATCAACGACCGCAAGCTGCCCGACAAGGCGATCGACGTGATCGACGAGACCGGCGCCTCGCAGATGCTGGTGCCGGAGGCGCGCCGAAAGCGCGTCATCGGCATCAAGGAGATCGAGGCGACCATCGCCACGATGGCGCGGATCCCGCCCAAGACCGTGTCGAAGGATGACGCGGTGGTGCTCCAGCACCTCACCGAGAACCTGAAGCGCGTGGTCTACGGCCAGCCGAACGCGATCGAGGCCCTGACTTCGGCGATCAAGCTGGCCCGGGCCGGCCTGCGCGACCCGGACAAGCCGATCGGCTCATACCTGTTCGCGGGTCCGACCGGCGTCGGCAAGACCGAGGCGGCCAAGCAGCTCGCCTCATCGCTCGGCGTGGAGATGCTGCGCTTCGACATGTCGGAATACATGGAGCGCCACACGGTGAGCCGCCTGATCGGCGCGCCCCCCGGCTATATCGGGTTCGATCAGGGTGGCCTGCTGACCGACGGGATCGACCAGCACCCGCACTGCGTGCTCTTGCTCGACGAGATCGAGAAGGCGCATCCGGACCTGTTCAACATCCTGTTGCAGGTGATGGACCACGGCAAGCTGACCGACCACAACGGCAAGCAGGTCGATTTCCGCAACGTCATCATCATCATGACGACCAACGCGGGCGCCTCGGACCTGGCGAAATCGGCCTACGGCTTCACCCAGACCAAGCGTACGGGCGACGACGTAGAGGCGATCAACAAGCTGTTCGCGCCGGAATTCCGCAACCGTCTCGACGCGATCATCTCGTTCGGCCACCTGCCGAAGGAAGTGGTGGCGAAGGTGGTCGACAAGTTCGTCCTCCAGCTCGAGGCGCAGCTCGCCGACCGCAACGTCACGATCGAACTCTCCGATGAAGCTCGCGCGTGGCTGGTCGAGCACGGCTACGACGACGCCATGGGCGCCCGCCCGATGGCCCGGCTGATCCAGTCGACCATCAAGACGCCGCTCGCCGACGAGGTGCTGTTCGGCAAGCTGAAGGATGGCGGTGCGGTCCGGGTGATCGTGCGCAAGCCGGAGGACGAGGAGGCCAAGGCCGGCGCCAAGGACAGCCTGGGCTTCGACTTCCCGGCCGGTCCGGTCACGCCCAAGCCCGAGGCCGACGTCACCAACGCCGCCAAACGCCACAAGCGGGCCAAGCCCCGCACCGCGACGCGGAAGAAGACGCCCAAGGACGACAAGGGCGGCGGTGGCGGCTCGGGCGGCGGCGTCCGGACCGTGCCGAAGGTGCCACTCGTGCGCGCCTAATGGTGTGCCTGCCGGCCGGCGGCCTTCCAGACTAGGAATTGCCGGTCTATGACCGCCGCGACGCGACAGCGCCGCGGCGAGGAGGCGTCCGATGACCGACAACCTGCACGAGGGTCCGCTCTCGCCCGTCGCGCAGACGGCACCATCCAGGAAGACGACTTGGCGGGAGGAGCGGCGTCTGCGCCGCCGCCGCCGGAAGCGCGGCGAAGAGATCCTGGCCTGGTTCCTCGTGCCGCTGATCTGCGTCGGCCTCTACCTGGGCGTCAGCGCGGGATTCAACTTCTTCGGGACTTCGCCGGGTCAGGTCTGGGACCAGCTGATGCAGGTCAAGGCGATGATGGAGAAGCGCTCCAGTACCCCGGGCGCGCGAGGCTAGAGCCAGCTCTCCGTTCGCCGGCTCCGGGGTTTGATCGAGGAGCCGCCATGCGACCGACCCGACGCGCGATCCTCGCCGCTCCCCTGCTCGCGGCTCCGGCGCTTCGCGTGGCGGCAAGCGGTGGCAACGTGGTGGTGGTCGGCGCCGGGTCGGCGGGTCTGGCGGCGGCGTCTCGCCTGCGGGATGCGGGCCAGGGCGTCACGCTCCTCGAGGCGCGGGACCGCATCGGCGGCCGGGCCTTCACCGACACCGCCCTGGGCCCCGACTGCCCGTTCGACGCCGGTGCCGAGTACATTCACTGGGCCGAGCGCAATCCCTGGGCGCCGATCGCCCGGGCAGCCGGCGCGCGGTTCGCCCGCGAGGACGGCTGGGCGCGCACCCTCACGATCGACGGCCGCCCCGCCACGCAGCCCGAGCAGGCCGCCCGCCGGGCGGGGTTTTCCGGTCTTGACGCGCTGCTGCAACCGAAGGGTGGCGACCCGTCGCTCGCCGAGGCGGCCCGGGCCGGCGGTCCCGATACCGAACGGGCTGCGGCGGGCCTGAGCCGGCTGTCGCTCGGCGAGGATCCCGAGCGGGTCTCGGCGGTCGATTACGACCGGCTCTGGTCCGGAACCGACCTGTGGGTCGATGGCTACGGCAACCTCCTCGCGCGCCACTTCGCCGACCTGCCGGTGACGCTCGGCTGCCCGGTTCAGGCGATCGACTGGTCCGGGCCGGACGTCCGGGTCGAGACCGCGCGGGGCACCCGATCGGCCGCGGCCGTCATCGTCACGGTGCCGGTGGGCGTTCTGCACAGCGGCGCCCTCCGGTTCACGCCCGGCCTGCCCGAGCCGCACCGGACGGCGCTCGATGGGCTGCACATGGGCGCCTACACGAAGATCGGCCTGCGGCTGGACCCGGCCAAGATCGATCCGGCGGCATTCGGGGACGCGGTCTCGATCGCGACCGGCGGTCCGACGCTATACTTCGAGATGGGCCCGTTCGGGCGGCCCCTGGCGGTGGCCAATCTCGGCGGCGACGGTGCCCGCGACCTGTGCCGGGCCGGCGAGGCGGCGGCGGTGGCGTTCGCCACCGAGCGCCTGGGCGCGATCCTGGGCGGCAAGGCCCGGGGCGTGGTCCAGGCGGGACGACTCGCCGCGTGGTGGACGGATCCCTACGCCAACGGGTCCTATTCCATCGCGGCGCCCGGCCACGCGGAGGCCCGCGACCGCCTGCGCGCACCGGTGGGTGGGCGGGTGTTCCTCGCCGGGGAGGCGCTGGCCGGCGGCGGCGCCATGACGGTCGGCGGCGCAACCCTGGACGGCGAGCGTGCGGCGCGGGACGTGCTCAAGGTGCTGGGGGCGTGACCGGAGCGAGCGCTTACGCGTCTCTCCCTCTTCCCTCTGCGGGCTACCAGATTCACATATCGGTGTTGGATAGGGCTGAGCGGCGACCGCGCATCTTCCTCCCCCCTTGCGGGGGAGGGTGGCCCCTGCGTCAGCA